>DYEN01000378.1 GCA_020725705.1 Anaerolinea sp. | reverse complement strand
GCGAAAGGGTGGCATGGCACAATTGCCGTCCAGAAGGACGATACGCAGGAACCGCCGGTAAACACGTCGATCGGCGCGTTCGAGCTGCCGGATGGCCGCGTGATCGTGCTCAAAGCCGTCACGACTGGCAAATATGGCTGGGACCTGTGGTCGGTGATCTACGAGCAGATGCTCGACTCGCTGGCCGTCGAACCGCCCGCCAGTTAGGCCGCCGCATCGAAGCCGCGGGCATTCCCGTATATACTAGTAGCCGGCCGGCCTGCATGAGCCGGTTCCCGTGCGCCGGGTGAGAGAGCATGGACGACATTCGCGGCTCTGCCCGCGGCTGTTCGACCCTCTGCCGCAATGACGCGGTGCGCGCCGGCCAGGAACTGCTTGCCGGGCCGGCGCAGCCCGGCGAGTGAGCGACGGATCGACTCAAGACGAAACCGGTGAAGTGGCGACCCTATGACCCTACGGCTGATTGCGAAACGACTCGTTCAAAACCGGCTGGCGCTGTTTTTGGCGCTGCTGGCGATCCAATCGCTGTTCTTTGTGACCAACGGGCTGAACAGCGTGCTGCGCGAGCCAACCGAGGGCTGGGAGCTGGAGATCGAGCCGTTCGATGACCAGATCACGCCCAACGGCTACTGGTTGATTCCCTACTTTCTGGGCTTCGGGTTCGCGGCGCTGGTTCCCCTCTGGGCGGCCTATCATATGCCGATCCGGCTGTACCGCCAGTTCATCTTCGCCATGGCGAGTGCCGCGCTTGCCAGCTATGTGCTGTATATGCTCTTTCCCACCTATGTCACCAAGCCGGCGCCCGAACAGGTGCCCGGTGACGACATCTTCGCCGAGTTCCTGCGCCACACCTATAAGCTGGACGCAGCCGCCAGCACCCACAACGCGGCACCGAGCCAGCACGTCTTCTACGCGCTGCTGAACATGGCCTTCATGATTCGCTTTCGTCCGCGCCCGCGCGTGTTCCTCATCTGGGTGCTGCTGGGCGCGTTGATCTCGGCCTC
>DYEN01000026.1 GCA_020725705.1 Anaerolinea sp. | reverse complement strand
CTGCATCTCCCAGGTGACGATCCCGTCCTTGACGTAGACCATCCACGAGCACCCACCCGTGCAGTTGACGCCGTGGGTGCTGCGCACGACTTTGTCGTGCTGCCAGCGATTGCGATACAGCTCTTCCCACTGCCGCGCTCGCGGGTTGACCAGGTCTTTTATCCAGCCCATCGATTTTGTCCCCTCTCAATAATGGTGGCTCAGGCGGCGCGGCGGCTCAGCGCGCGGCGGCGATCCTGAGGCAGCCGGCGGTGCCACAGGAACAGCAGGACCAGGAACACGTCAAGCGCGGCAAACGCCAGGATCCCCTGCACCAGCGTGCGCCCCGTCCGGTCCGGCGGCGCTGCGGCGTCTGCCGTCAGCAGAAAAGCGACCAGATCGGCCTGTTCCTGCGGGGTCAGCGGACGGGTGGTGTAGATCGGCAGCATCGTCGGGAAGGGGATCGTCCCCAACACCGCCGACAGCCCGGCCTCGCCCCCGTAGCGGGTGACCACACCGGTGAGATCAAGGCCCAGGCTCCCGCCGCCCGGTGCGGTCAGGCCGGCCACATCGTGGCAGGCGATGCACGCCGTCCCGCCGTTGGAAAACCGGGCCGCGCCGGTGAACAGGTCTTTACCGGCGCGCGCGTTCCCCACGACGGCGACCGTCTGCACCTGCGCCGACGGTAGCGACGGCTGGGCCACACCCAGATAGGCCAGCAGCGCGTCGATCTCCGACAGCGTCAGGTTCTGGTTGGGCATCGGGATGTTGTTGTACTGGCGCAGCAGTTCGGTAGCGATGGGATCGCCCTGGGCCAGCATGACATCCGGCTCGGCCAGCCAGTGCTCCAGCCATTCGGGGTCGCGCTTTTCGGCGACGCCCAGCAGATCCGGCCCGGCCAGGTCACCTCCGCCGATGGTGTGGCACGAGGCGCACAGCCGCTCGAAAATGGCCTTGCCTTCTTCCGCGGACTGGCGCGGCGGCGCCGCGTGGACCAGCCACGCCGCCTGGAGCAGCAGAAGCCCGCCCCCCAGCAGCGCCAGAACCACCCAGCGATTCAGGTATCGGAACAGCGCATGAAGGTGTATCAAGACCTGTCCCCCTTCGATCAATCAACCGGTCCGTTATGCTGCACGGTTGCCCCGCCGGCGGGCAGGCTGCGGATCGTCGCCAGCAGGTCGGCGCGGCGGGCCGGCAGGATATGCGAGGTGAAGACCCGCACCATCGGATGCTCGCTCAGCCCGACATGGATTACCGGCAGGTCCGGATACTCGCGCAGCAGGCGCAGCGTCAGCGTGCTGACGGCCTCGGGATCGGCTTCGCCGGCGGCCAGCAGCACCGCGTCAGGGTGGAGCGCGGCCAGCCCGTCGAGCGTGAAGGCGGCCAGGTCGTGCGGGCCGAGCAATTCGACATCCGTTTCCTGGCCGAGCAGCGCCGCCAACCCTTCGCTCAGGAGCGGTTGGGCGCTCAAGAGCAAGATGCGCCGTTTCTGCATCGTTCATGTCTCGCCTGTTTGATCTCAGCATAGCCGACGGCGCGGCGCGGCGTAACCCGCGCGCGAAGGGAACGGCGATGAAAAAAGAGCGATCGCCGGATCGCTCTTTGGGGTGGCACGAACTAGTTCTTGAAAGGCGGCTGGCTCAGAGGATGCCTTTATAGCGCGCGTAACGCGCCGCTTCATAGCGGTTGTTGACGTGCAACTTGCTCAGGATGTTGCGCATGTGGCTCTTGACCGTATGCAGACTGATACACAGCTGCTCGGCGATGTCTTTGTCCGAAGCGCCGGTCGCCACCAGGCTGAGGACTTCCTGCTCGCGGAAGGTCAGCGTCTCGACCGGCTCGCCGGAGTCGGCGGGCAGGTCGCGGCTCAGGCGGCGGAACTCCTCGAGCATGTACCCCGCCAGCGACGGCGTGATCGCAGCCTCGCCGCGCAGTGCCCCGCGGATCAGCTCGAGCATCTTGGCCGAGCCGATGTCTTTCAGCAGATAGCCCTGCGCGCCGTTCTTGATGGCCTGGAACAGCTTTTGTTCGTCGCTGTGCACCGTCAGGACGACGATCACGGCGTCCGGCAGCGCCTGGTTGATCAGGCGGGTTGCTTCCAGCCCGTCGCTGCCCGGCATGGTGACGTCCATCAAGATCAGGTCCGGCGCCAGCTCGCGCGCCTTGACCACGGCTTCCAGCCCGTCGCTTGCCTCGCCAACCACAGTCATATCCGGCTGGGCATCGATGATGCTCGCCAGACCCTCGCGGAACAGGGTGTGATCGTCCACCAACAACACGCGGATCGTGTCCATCCCTTGTCTCCCCTCTAGCTCGAAGCCACCGGCTCTCCCGCGCTTGCCGGCCAGCTCAAGATGACGCGCGTCCCCCGGCCCGGCGCGGATTCGACATCCAGCGTGCCGCCGATCCGCGCGGCCCGCGCGCGCATGATGCTCAGCCCGAAATGACCCTTCTCCGCCGGAACCGCCGGGTCGAAGCCACAGCCGTTGTCTTCGACGATGGCCCGCCAGCGCGAAGCGTCGCGTTCCAGCACGACGCGAACATGCTCCGCCCCGGCGTGGCGATGGGCGTTGTGCAGGGCTTCCTGCACCACGCGCAGCACCTGCACGCTGTGATCGGGGTGCAGTGCCAGCGGCTCTGGATGCAGCGCCGTTTCAACCGTCATCATGCCGGTCGGGCCGCGCGCTGCCGCGACCAGATCGCGTAGCTCGTCCTGCAGCGGGCGGCGGGGCGGCGGCGCCTGCAGGCTGGCGATGGATTGGCGCACATCGTGGCTGCTGCGCTCCAGCGCCTGGCTGATATGCGCCAGCTCGCGGGCGGCTGCTTCGCGTTCCCCAACCGCGATCAGCCCGGCAAGCTGCCCCGCCTTAAGCTGAAGATAACTCAGGGTTTGCCCCAACCCGTCATGCATCTCGGCGGCGATGCGCTGGCGCTCTTCGAGGGCAGCCACACGCTCGGCCTGCTCGAAAAGGCGCGCGTTTTCCAGCGCGATCGCGGTGGTGTTCGCCAGCTCGGTCAGCAGCACCGCCTGATCGGTCGAATAACTGGCGGGCCGCGAGCTACCGACGCACAGAGCGCCGATCACGCGCCCGCCGACGCGCAGCGGCGCGGCCAGATGGCTCACCTGATAGCGCGGCGCGATCGTCCGGCAGCCGCCCAGCGGGCAGATCATGGCGCCGTCGTGGGCCAGAATCTCGCCGGCAACCGAGCGCTGGACCAGCACGCAGGTTCCGCAGACCGCCTCGCGCGGGCCGTCAAACGCTTTCAGAGCAAGCGTCTGCTTCTCTTCATCCAGCAAACACAGAAAGGCAACCTCGCTGTCCAGCAGATCGCGGGCCTTTCCGGTAACCGACGTCAGCACGTGGTCGATCTCTAGCCGCGAGACGATCTCGCGAATGACATCGTACAGCGCGGCCAGTTCACGCGTGCGCTGGACAACCCGCCCTTCTAGCTCGTCGCGCGCCGCCTTAAGCTGAGCGCGCATCGTGTCCAGGCTGTCCGCCAGCGCGGCGAACTCCGACTGCTCGCCCAGCCGGACGGGCGCGTCCAGGTCGCCCTGGCCGATGCGCCTGGCAGCCTGGCGCAGCACCCCCAGGGGGTGGATGATCTGGCGGCGCACCAGCAGCAGCCCCGCCAACAGCAGCCCCATCGCGCCAAAGAAAAATGTCACCTGGATGGTGCGCACCCGCGCGATCGCCCGCGCCGACTCGGTTTCGTATGCCTGCACCACCGCGTCGGTTTGCTGCGCCAGGACCGGGGTCAGACGGTGAACTGCGTTCAGGGCCTCGGCAAAAAGCAGGCTGCCCGGCGGCTCGGCCAGGATCGTCTCAAGCTGCGAGCGGAAACCATCCCAGGTGGCGCGCACGGTTTCCAGCGCAGGTCGCACGGCTCCCGGCGCGGCGGGCACGTCGACCGCCTGGCCGGGCAGATAGGGCGCTTGGCCGCCATCAAGCAGCGCCGCGAGCGTCCGGTCGAACGTCCGCGCCGCTTCGTCGAGCGTCCGCGCATGGCCGGCAGGGTCGCTGCGCGCCGCGATCTGAAGCGCCTCGCGGCTCATCTGCTGCACCAGCATCCGCTGGCGCCCGGCCAGGTTGATCACGCGGGCCGCTTCGCGCTGATCCGCGACAAGCCAGGCCGTCACCGCCGCCGATGACGACACCAGCAACAGAAACACCGCAAACAACAGGCCAAATCGAACACGCAGGCTCACTCTACACACCGTGTTCAGAAACCGGCAGGACGATGAACGCCGGCAGCACACTGATCACCGGCGGAACGGTGGCGGGCAACCCCAGGGTGGTATGTTAGGTTGCTTCTATTGTACGCGATGAGTCGTCGATCGCGGCTTGATCCAGGTCAAGACCGTTGCCCGCAGGCGTGCTATGATTGAATTGAGATCACCGGACTGGAGACACAAGCACCCGCACAATGAGCGATGACCGCCGCACAACCCCGCTGGAACCGGAGCCAATCGAACCGCAGATGTGCAGCGTCGACCTGCGTCTGCAAATCCTGCGCGGACTGCCGTTTTTCGCCGGGCTGCCGGACGACGCCATTACCGCGATCAACCCGCTCTTCCGCGAGACGGGCTACGAGCCGGGCGAGCCGATCTACTACGCGGGCGACCCGGCCGAGCGGCTGTTCGTGGTCGCCGCGGGCAAGGTCAAGCTGATCCGCCACACCCTCAGCGGGCAGGAACGCGTGCTCGACCTGCTGCTCCCCGGTGACTTCTTCGGCAGCCTGCCCGTGCTGGGCGAGCCGGTCTATCCCGACACGGCCCAGGCCCACACGCTGTGCTGCGTGCTCGCCATCTCCGCCGAGGGCTTCGAGACCATCCTCGATCGCTATCCGCCGGTCACGCGGGCGCTGCTGGCGATCGTGGCCGAGCGACTGCGCGCCGCCCAGGCTATGCTCCACCAGACAGGCACCGCCCCGGTGGAGAGCCGGGTCGCTGCGCTGCTGCTCAAGCTGGCCGAGCGGCTGGGCGACGAGCGCGCCGAAGGCTGGCTGATCCAGACGCCGCTTTCCCGTCAGGACATAGCCGATATGCTCGGCATCACGGTCGAGACCGCCAGCCGCACATTGAGCCAGTTCCGCAAAGACGGGCTGATCCGCAGCGGGCGCCGCTGGATCGCGATCGCCGACCGCGAGCGGCTGGCGGCGCTGGCCGAGCAAGCCGGCTAGCCCCCACTCTTCCCTGATTTTGCACTTCCCTGCACCAAATTGATCCGGATCATACAACCGCGCGCCGCGGGCGAGTATGCTTGGGCCAGTATCGCAAGGAAGATAGCCAGTCAGGAGACAAAGCAATGAAAACCGTTCTGCGCAGCCAGGAACTCTCGTGCCCGTCGTGCGTCGCCAAGATCGAGAAGGCGCTGACCGGGTTGAACGGCGTGACCACCGCCAAAGTGTACTTCAACACGGGCCGCATTGAGGTTGAGCACGACCCGAGCCAGGTGGAAACCGACGCGCTGGTCGAGGCGGTGCGCCGCGCCGGGTACAAGGCATCCGTCGCCCCCTTCTAGGGGCCGGTATGAACCTCGCAGGCCGGATCGCAGGGGCAGGTGTAGGGGGCCGGGCTTGCTCGGCCCCTGGGAAATACGGGGGCAAACGCGCGGTGGCTGGACTGCGGACGATGCAGGCATCACCTCGGCAAGAAACCCTCAGACCGGCGCCTCCCGTAAAAGACCACGCGTCCCGACCGTATGCGTCGTAGCGGCGCAAAGCAGCGGCCTGAGCGCCACCTGCTCTACGTATCGAACGCGGATGTATCGTTAACCAGGAAGGGAATACCAGCCAATGTTCAGACACCTCGTCGCCAACCCCGCGCAGCGCCGGCAGATCATCACCCTGACCAGCGGCAGCCTGATCGTGGCGGCGCTGGCCGCCGGTAAACTGTTCGAACCGGGCGCGCTGCGCGACGGGTTGATGATCCTCGCCGCGCTGATCGCCGGGGCGGACATCGCTCAGCGCGCGCTGTATGCTCTGCGCAACCGGCACATCAGCATCGAACTGCTGGTGACCATCGCCACCGCCGGAGCGCTCGTCATCGGCGAGTACTGGGAAGCCGCCGCCGTGACGTTCCTGTTCATGCTGGGCGCCTATCTCGAAGCGCGCACCATGAGCCGCACCCGCCGCGCCCTGCAAGAGTTGCTGGAGCTGGCACCGACCAGCGCGATCGTGCTGCGCGACGGCCAGCAGGTCGAGGTGATGCCGCACGAAGTGGCGCCGGGCGAGATCGTGTTGGTCAAGCCGGGCGCCAAAATCCCGGTTGACGGCGAAGTGATAGCCGGGCGCGCGGCGATCAACGAGAGCGCCATCACCGGTGAATCGCTGCCGGTGGACAAGAGCCAGGGCGATACGGTCTTCGCCGGGACGGTCAGCCAGAACGGCCTGCTCCAGGTGCGGGCAACCGGCGTCGGCGCAGACACGACCCTGGCGCGCATCGTCCGCCGTGTGGAAGAAGCGCAGGACGAGCGCGCCCCGACACAGCGCTTCATCGAGCGTTTCGCGCAGTGGTACACGCCGTTTATCATCCTGCTGAGCGCGGCAGCCTACGGTGTCACCCGTGATATCGAGCTGGCCTTGACCCTGCTGGTGATCGGCTGCCCCGGCGCGCTGGTCATCTCGACGCCGGTCTCGGTCGTGGCGGGGATCGGCCAGGCAGCCAAGCGCGGCATCCTGATCAAGGGTGGGGAATATCTGGAAAACGCGGCCAAGATCTCGGCGCTGGCGCTGGACAAGACCGGCACGCTAACACGGGGTGAGCCACGCCTGACCGACGTGATCGCGCTCGATCCCGGTGCGGGCGACGTCTCGCCCGGCGGGCGCTACACGCCGGCGCAGCAGCACGTCCTGCGCTGGGCCGCCATCGCGGAATCCGGCTCGGAGCACCCGCTGGCCGCCCCGGTGGTCGCTGAGGCGCGTGCCCTGGGCGAGCTACGCCACGCGGACGGATTCGAGAACCTGCCGGGGCGCGGGATCATCGCGCACTGTGACGGGCACCGGATCGCAGTGGGTACCGGCGCGCTGCTGGAGCAACTCGGCGTCGCGGTTGGGGACACCGCAGAAGCGCATCTGGCCGCGCTGAAATCTGCCGGCAAAACCGCCGTGCTGGTGGCGCTGGACGGCGAGGCGATCGGCGTGCTGGGCATCTCGGATGTGGCGCGCGACACCGCGCCGGAGATGGTCGCGCGGCTGCGCCGGGCCGGCCTGAAGCGCATCGTGATGCTGACCGGCGACGATCCGCGCACGGCACGGGCCATCGGCGGCGCCGTCGGGATCGACGAGATCTATGCCGGCCTGCTGCCCGAGGACAAGCTGGAGCGCATCCGGCACTTGCAGCGCGAGGGGCACGTCGTGGCGATGGTCGGCGACGGGGTCAACGACGCGCCCGCGCTGGCCGCCGCCGACATCGGGATCGCGATGGGCGCGGCAGGGACGGATGTCGCGCTTGAAACCGCCGACATCGCGCTGATGGCCGACGATTTGCTGAAGATCCCCGAAGCTATCGAGCTGTCCAAAGCCACACTGCGCAACATCCACCAGAACGTGATCATCGCCCTGCTGACCGTCAGCGGGCTGCTGGCGGGCGTCCTGGCGGGGCAGGTGCATATGGCGGGTGGGATGTTCATCCACGAGCTATCGGTGCTGGTCGTGATCCTCAACGGCATGCGCCTGCTGCGCGGCAACGGGACGGTCCGCCCGGCCGGGCGCGTCCCCACTCCGGACGCGCTCCCGCAGCGCCAGCCTGTCGCGGATGTGTAGGGCCGCGCTCGCTGGCGCCTTGCGGCCCTGTCTCAAAGCGAGGCAGGGCCGTTTTGGGTGACGCGGGGCGACGCGACCGGGATCTCAAAGGTGAAGGTGCTCCCGGCACCCGGCGCACTGCGAACCGTGATCTGCCCCCCATGCAGGCGCACCAGTTCCTGCGTGATCGCCAGCCCCAGCCCCGATCCCCCTTGATCGCGCCGGCGGGCGTCATCGGTGCGGTAGAAGCGCTCGAAGACGTGCGCCGCCTGCTGGGGGGTCAGACCGGGGCCGGTATCTGCTACCGCGAAGCGGACGACATCCGCCCCGGCCTGCGCGCTGACCGTCACGCGCCCGCCGGCCGGGGTGTGAGCCAGCGCGTTGGCGATCAGGTTGGCGAACACCTGCCGTAGCCGATCCGCGTCCGCCCGGATCGCGGGGAGATCGGGCGCAACCGCCGTCTCCAGGGTGATTTGTTGATCCTGCGCCAGCGGCAGAAATTCGGTCACCACCCGCTGCACGAACGGCGCCGGGTCGACGGGTTCCAGGCTGAGCGGCAGACGTCCGGCCTCGGCATGGGTCAGCAGGCGCAGGTCTTCGACCAGGCGGCCCAGATGCAGTGTTTCGTCGTAGACAATGGCGAGCTGGTCGGCGTTGAGCGGGAACACCCCGTCGAGCATAGCCTCAAGCTGGGCGCGCATCACGCTGACCGGCGCGCGCAGTTCGTGCGCAATATCCGTCGCCATACGCTGACGCAGGGCGTTGCTCTCGGCCAGCGCCGTCGACATACGGTTGAATGCTGCCGCGACCGCGCGGTACTCAGCCGGCCCCTCGACCGGCATCTGCGCGCCCAGGTTCCCTCGCGCGATCGCTTCGGCGGACTGGCGCAGCGCGCCCAGGGGACGCACCAGCACCCAGGCCAGCACCACCGCCAGTACCACCGCCAGCGCGATCGCGCCCAGCGCCGCCAGCACCAACGCATCGGTCACCTCGTCCAGAAACCCCTGCTGGGCGCGGTCCAGGGCTTGCGCCTCGACGCCCGCACGGGTGAGGTAGCCCACCGTCCGGCCGGCAACGGTCAGGGTCACCGCGCGGCTGCGCTCGTCGTCCGTCAGCGCACGTCCGATCTCGGCGCGGTCGTTGGCAGCGGCGATCACGCCGTCCGTTCCGGCCACCAGATAGCCCGGCCCCGCGCCGCGCGCCTGGCCCTGCCCGCGCCCGTCGCCCCGGCTGCCCTGCTGACCGGGGAGCAGGCCGTCGGCGCCGTCCCATGAGCCGCGCGCCGCGTAGTGCGCTTCCAGCGCGCGCACCAGTTCGGAATTGCCCCCGACGATGTTCTGCCGCCCCACATAGCTGCGGAAACTGCGCTCCGTCGCCCGGTTGACCACCACTGCGACCGCGATCACGGCCAGCAGCGCCACCGCCAGAAACGCACCCGCCAGGCGCACCCAGAGTCTATTCATCGCTCCGCATCCGGTAGCCGACACCGTACACCGTTTCGATCAGCTCGCTGGCCGGGCCGAGCTTGGCGCGCAGGTTCTTGATGTGCACGTCCACCGTGCGCTCGTAGGCGGCAAAGGCTGTACCTTGCGTGCGTTCCAACAGCTCCATGCGGGTGAAAACGCGCCCTGGCCGCCCCATCAACGCCGCCAGCAGGTCGAACTCGGAGCGTGTCAGGTCGAGCGGGCGGCCATCGAGCGTTACCTCGTGTGTTTCCTCGCTCAGCGCCAGGGGACCAACCCGCAGCACAGACGGCTCCACGGCCAGATCGCCGTAGCTGCGGCGCAGCGCCGCCTTGACCCGCGCCACCAACACGCGCGGGCTGAACGGCTTGGTTACATAATCGTCGGCGCCCAGTTCCAGCCCGGCGGTCTGATCGGCCTCGTCATCACGCGCGGTCAGCATGATGATCGGGACGGCGCTTTCCTTGCGGATCAACCGCGCTGCCTCGAACCCGTCCATCTCGGGCATCATGACATCCAGCAACACGAGATCGGGCTGATCCTGCCGCACGCGAAACAGTGCCTCGCGGCCGTTCTCGGCCACCAGCACGCGGAACCCGGCGTCCTCAAGATAGGCGCGCACGGTGCGGCGCAACTGCCAGTCGTCATCCGCGATCAGAATCGTGCGTGGCATCGCTTTCTCCGGCCCCCACTGACGCACGGCGCGGCGGCGTCCGATCGAACCGAGCGCCTACAATACCGGCCCAGACTCCAACGCCATTACGCACAGTATAAACAACACCACACCGGGCACGAAATCCGCATCAGGCCAGACGCCCGCACCATCCCGTCGCTTCCCGCGTTCGCAGCGCCTGACTCGCCCGCCGTGCGGGCATCCGCCTTGATTGTGCCAGACGATTATGTGGAACTTGTGAAGGCCGTGTGGAGACGCTGTGTAAATCGGGCACCGCCGCGCATTGATTGATCACGAGAGATGCGCTCGGATTCCAGCGAAAGGGATGTGCTATGAAATCAAAGCCCGATCCGAAGCCGCGCCGCCCCAGCCCGAAGCGTTCCGAAAAACCGGCGCCCGGCGTCACGATCCGCTATCCGGACCCGGCCCGCCGGCAGCGCCCCCCCGCACGACCGCCCGAACCCCCGAAACAGCCACCCCGCCCGCCCAAGCCGGGCAAGTGGAGCAGAGCGATCGACGAATGGATCGCGCAGCGGGAGAAAGAGCGCGAGCAGGAACGCGAGCGTGACGAGTGTGGCCGCGACCGCCGCAAGGTCCAGATGCCGCGCCCCTACCTGGACTGCACCAGCAACTTCGGGCCGCAGATCCTGGCGCTGCACCGCAACGAGCCGGGCACGATCTCGTTCACCGTCTGGAACGAGGGCAACTTCCCGGCGTGGTCGTGTTATGTCGAGGTGTACGAGGGGCCGGGCGGCTATACCAGCCCACTCTCCGACTACGAACTGCGGGGCCGCGCCATCATCACGCTGCACCCCGGCGAGCGGCGCGAGGTGACCCTGCCCTGGGTCCGCACCCGCACGACCGGCCGCGTGGTCGGCATCGTCTACGACCCGCTGCTCGATCCGAAGGACTTCGCCGTCGTCGAGCAGTACAACCGGCACATCACCAGCATCCACTACCTGAACCTGGAGTAAGCGCCATGCCCAAGTACGGAATTCACCACATTGTGCTGACCGACGCGATCGGCGCGCTGCTCGCCAGTCCGGACGCGGTGGCGCGGAACGCAGGCACCGAGCTGGCGAGCAACCACGGGATGTCGATGCTGGGCGCGGTGGGGCCGGACCTGTTGTTCTGGGCGCCGGATTATGAGATCGTCGACAAGCTGTACACCTTCTACAAGAACTATCAGGCAGTGGTCGACCTCTACAACCAGATCGTGCAGCCCATCCGCGACATCCGCGACGCCGTCGTCGAACCCATCGAGGACGCGGTCGAGACGCTGGCGCCCAGCACGGTCGCGCTGATCCGCACCCTGATCGAGGAAACGCGCGAGACCGCCGAGCTGTTCAAATCGACCATCAGCACCGGGTTGTTCGCCGGGGTTATCAGCGGCGCCAACCTGCTGACCGACGCCGCCGGGTTCCCCTCGCTGGCTGCCGGGTTCTTCTACATGTTCCGCCCGCCGCTCCAGGACGGCCTGCCCGAAGACGAGTGGTACTGGTTTGATATGCTTCACTATCGCAAGACGGGCGACTTCGGGCGTCGGTTGGTTGCCAACGCGCGCACCGGCAGCGCCCAGCAGCGCGCCTACGCCTACGGTTACCTGTCACACATCGCGACCGACCTGGTCGGTCACGCCTACGTCAACCAGATCGTCGGCGGACCGTACCGGCTTCAGGTGCAGCGGCACGTCACCGTCGAGAACTTCATGGACACCTGGAAATTCCAGCAGTATTACGGCGAGAACATCAACCAGGTCCTGTTCGACAAGTTCGGCTTGCCGGATACGCTCCCCACCGACGTGGGGGATTTAATTCACCAAACATTGCGCGACGTCTACACCGGTGTCCCACACCCGCAGCGCCTGCCCGGCGACGGATTCCTGACCCGCGACCAGATCGACCAGACGTATGAGATCTTCTACGAGATTCTCAAGCTGATGCAGAACATGGCCGTTGCCCGGCCCGAAGAGCCGTTCTCTGGGGTGGCCGACATCCTCAACGGGGCGCTGGAAGACCTGTTCGAGCCGCCGCCCTCACCGCCCAGCTCCCCCAGTGGCGCGTGCTCGTTGGGGGATATCCTCTCTTTCGGGCTGACGGCCAGCTCGCGCGAGTGTTACGAGGAATTCTTCGACCAGCTTGAAGACTGGCTTAGCTACATCGGCGAGCTGCTGGCGTGGGCGTTCGAGACGCTGCTCGACCTGTTCGACCTGCTGCTCTCGCTGTTGCTCTCGCTGCCGATCATGGTCCTGCTGGCGATCCTCTACGGGCTGCAACTGCTGCTCTACGAGATCTACCAGACGGTGCGCTCGGTGCTGGCGCTGCAGGGCTTCATCTTCCCCGAGCCGCGCGACCTGAACGACGCGCACGGCCGCAACCTGACCACGCCCTTCCAATGCGGGATTGTCGGCTGCGTCAGCGAGCGTCTGTCCGCCGTGATCGGGACGGTCAACTACCCGCGCTGGACGAACCTGGCCACCAGCCACCTGGTCTGCCCCGGTCCGTTGGTGGAGCAACCGGCAACCATCCCGAACTTTGACCCGCCGCTGGATACGATCACGCCGGATCAGTTCATCAACCTGACGCCGCTCAACCTCGGCGCGCTGGCCGCCTACGCCGCCTCGCCATCACCCTCACGGACACGCGCGCTCTATCGCCGCTGCCTGCGCATCGGCAACGCGACCGATCTGACCGCGTGGATGATCGGCGTGGCGAGCAATCCCGAGGCCCCCGGTGCCGCGCGCGCCGTCGCCTTCACCAACTGGAACCTCGATAGCGATCGCGGCTATGGCTATAAGACGTGGCGCGGTGTTCTGCCGCCCGTGCCGGCGATCCCGGTCACCGACGAGTTATACGTGAACGCGGAGCTGAGCACGGACTGAATCCGGGTATCAGAAACCGGCAGAGGCGGCATCACGTCTGCCGGTTTGAGAACCGGGCGCGATCCGGGGGATGTGTGGGTTCCCCCGGATCGCGCTTTCCGGCGTTCAGATGTTCGCGCGATCCGCCGCCGGATGCGTTTTGCGGATCTCCACGCGCCACACGTCCGGCCCGTCGTCGAGATACGACCACGTGAACTGATCCGGGCGGCGCAGCCGGAAGAAGACGTAGAGCGGCTGCGGGTGGTAATCGTTGATGATCACCAGCGCGTCGCCGGGTGGCAGCGCGTCAAACGCGCGCAGGATCTGCGTGTGGCGCGCCATCGGAATGATTGGGCGCACGTCGAGCGTGGTGGACACACGGTCAGACATTGAATTACTCCGTATAACGGGGCTGGTAGCCGGCGCGCGCAGCAGACACTCCCGGATGCCTAGCCATCGTCCAGCGCGTCGCGCTCGGCGAAACTGATCTGATAGGGCAACTGGATCGCGCCGGATGGACACATTTCCTCACACAGCGCGCAGTAGGTGCAGGCGTCCGGGCGAATGACCGCCGCCTTACCATCGTCCCAGTCCAGCGCTTCGGTCGGGCAGGTGGCGATGCAGTCCCCGCACGCCGTGCAGCGCCGGCGGTTGATAGTCGGGATCCAGTGAGCGTCCATGACGGCGGCTTACTCCATTGACCGGTCGATGGTGCCCCCACAATAGATCGTCTGCCCGCGTCTCACCTTGATCGAGATCAAGTCGGGCGCAGACGGCCGCCCAAAAACACCTTGCGCGCCGGGCGCGTGATATCCGGCGAGGCGCTATAATTCCTCAGTCGCAACCACTGTTGAGGAGGTTTCTTTATGCGTATTGTCCGCAGAGTTGTCCTCGCCGCCGTCGTCATCCTGGCGGCGCTGGTGGGCCTAG
The DNA here is from genome assembly GCA_020725705.1 of Anaerolinea sp. Taxonomy (GTDB): domain Bacteria; phylum Chloroflexota; class Anaerolineae; order Aggregatilineales; family Aggregatilineaceae; genus DYGX01. The sequence goes on along the minus strand of DYEN01000026.1, from coordinate 6,279 downwards.
CCGTGCTGGGGCTGCGCGTCCGGCCAAAGTCCCTGGCCGCCTATCCCGCCGGCACCCCACCCCTCGACACGATCGAGGTTCCGGCCAACCTGCCTGCCCCGGTGGCACGCTATGCCCGCGCGGCGTTCGGCGAGCGCATCCCGGTTGTGCGCACGGCGATCGTGTCGGGGCGCGGCTGGCTGCGCTTCGGCGGGATCAAGTTTCCGGCGCGCTGGCGCTTCGTCTACTATGCGGGTGAGGGCTACCGCCACTACATCGAGGCCACGCTCTTCGGGCAGCCTGTGCTCAAGGTAAACGAGTATTATCTGGACGGGCACAGCCGCCTGGAGCTGCCGTTCGGCGTGGTCGAGAACGAGCCGAAAGTGGACCAGGCCGCCAACCTGGGCCTGTGGGCCGAGTCGCTCTGGCTGCCGTCGATCTGGTTCACCGATCCGCGCGTGCGCTGGGAGCCGATCGACGACAACAGCGCGCGGCTGGTCGTGCCGTTTGGCACGGAAGAAGACGTCTTCACCGTCTGGTTCGATCCGGACAGCGGCCTGCTGACTCGCATGGAAACCATGCGCTGGCGCGACGCCGGCGACACCGAGAAAATCCTGTGGCGCAACGAGGCGCTGACCTGGATGCGCGCGAACGGAGTCCTGGTTCCCGCGCACGCCACCGTGACCTGGATGGACGAGGGGCGCCCCTGGTTCAACCTGGAAGCCGAAGAGGTGATCTACAACGTCGAGGTCGACGAGCTGATCCGGTCGAAGAATCCTTAGGGGTGTTTGCCCCTCACCCCAAACCCCTCTCCCTCTTGCGACTGCGTCGCGGGGAGAGGGGCTTTTTATGGCGCGTGCAATCCCCCTTCTCCCCGCGCGCGAGGGAAAAGGGGCCAGGGGATGAGGGGGCTTTTTCTAGCTAACCGTGTAGTGGATCAGCAGCCCGATGTCGTCAATCCGGTCGGCGCGCAGGCGCGTCACGTTCACCCCGTCGACGGTCACCGTCTGGCGCAGCGGCGCGGGCAGCGCGGCGACCGCTTCCGGCGCGATCCGCAACGTCCAGTCTTCGGACGTTGCCAGCTCGCCGCCCAGGTGCGTGTATTCCGCGTGTGGCAGCCCGCCGAACGCCGTGCCGGCGGTCAGCAGGTCCCCGGAACCCGGCGCCCCGTCGTCACGCGTCAACTCCACGGCGAGCGGCTGCCCGTCATCGTAGAGCGCCGTGTCGCGCAGCTTGAGCAGCAGCACCGCCCGATCGATGTCGATCGGCTGCCCCTGGAACATATAGGGCAGATGGTCGCGGGCGATTGTCAGCGTGGTGGCGTGATCGGCAGCCCCGACGGGATGCAATAGCTGGTGCAGCGCGGTGCGCTGATCGCGCTTGAAGCTGATGAAGTGATACAGCCCTGTTTCGGCGGTGGCGTTGGCGATCGTATTGATGCGCTCGGCCAGCGCGGGCACGACCTGGTCGCGCACGGCGCGCCCGCCGTCGCGCGCGGTGTAGCGCAGGTGGAACAGCACGTCCGAGATGGTGCCATAGTCGAAAGCGCGATAGCTGGCGTTGAGTTCCAGCCGCCAGCGGCTGATCGCCCCCACACCTTCGAACGGCAGATAGCGCGGGTCGCTGTACGACAGCTCGAACAGCCCGGCATCGTTGCGCCCGGTACTGGTCGCGATGGCCTGGATGCCGCCCAGGTTGGTGATGAAGCGCGTGTCGTCGGGGCCGGTGTAGGGCTGCTCCGGATCGACTGTGCTGACCCGGATGCGGTTGCTGAGCAGGGTCAGCGTGGCGCTGACGCCCGTGTATGGCCCGGCCACGCAGGGGATGGTCACCGCCAGCGACTTGATACGGCGCAGGTAGTGGCCGGGGTAGTCCAGGTTAAAGAGCGCCTCTGGGATCTCGAACTCGCACGACCCCGTCTCGCGCAGTTGAACCAGCGCCGCCGGGTCGATCTGGACCAGCGAGATCGTGCGCGTCAGTTCCAGCTCGCGCTTGTGGCTGTCCAGGTATGCCGCTTCCATGCGCCGTAGATCGTAGTAGAGCCGGTCACCGGCCAGCAGCCCCTTCTTGAGGCTGTCCCAGTAGCCAAACTGGATGAAGCTGGCGCCGTACTCGGCCAGCTCGTGCTGGTACGCCTTTTCGGCACGCTTGGCCAGGTCGTAGGCAAGCTGGTAGCACTGGAAGTAGATGGTCGAAAGCTGTGTCACCATCCAGTTGTACAGCTCCTGGCTGGTGAACTTGGTGCGCATGAAGTCGTCCACCTCGGCGGACTGCTCGATCTGAAGTTCCTGGTTCGCCAGTTCCTGCTCGGCGATCGCCAGCCGCACACGGGCGCCTTCAAGCTGGCGCTCCAGCGCCTTGATCTCGATCTGCGCCTGATCGCGGCTGAAATTCCACTCTTCCTGGCGGCGGTCGTACCCGGCCAGCGTCGCGGCGCGCTGCGCGTCGCTGCGCTCGATCGCCGCCAGCATGCTCAGAAGCTGGCTGCCGATCTGGGCCGCGCGCGCCAGGTTGGTGCCGCCAAACGCCGCCTTGACCACCGGCGACGAGAACCCACCCTCGGCCCCGAGGTCAAAGTCCGGGATGAGCGCCAGAACCGACGCCGCCAGCGACGATCCCTGCGCGATGGCGTCGTAGACCAGCGCAGCTTCCATCTTGGTCAGGTGCAGGCGCTCGTTGGGGATCAGCGGGTTGCGCGTGGCGTAGAATCGCTGGCGCTCCTGAGCCGATTGCAGGTTGAAGACCAGCGCTTCGATCGCTTCCTCGGCCTCGTCGATCTGGCGCTTGCGGATCGCCCTGACCGCCTTCAGCAGCTCGTCGGCGTGGCCGTGGCGCAGCAGGGCGAGCTTCTCGGCGTCGCGCTTCTCAAGCGCCGCGAGCAGCGCCGCGCCCAGGTTGCGCACTTCGCCACACAGCTCGACCGCCTTCTGGAGTATGGTGGTAAAGCGGTAGTGCGGGCGCGGCGCGTTGAGGTCGTTGAGCACACTGCTCAGGTCGATCCCGGCTGCGGCAGCGCGCACCAGCAGCGCCGGGTCGATGGGCGGGGCGAACAGCGCGAGCTGACGCTCCACCCCTTCGATGTTCATGCAATGCCGGATCTTGAACAGCCGGTCGGCAACCGTGTTCCAGTAACCGAGCAGCTTTTCGTTGGGCGGCACGCAAAAGAACAGCGTCGAGGCGACGATTTCGTGCACCGGCGCTTCTTCCGGCGCGGCGCCGTCGCCACCCAACGTCAGCGAACCGCTGGCGCTCAGGCCGCCTGTCGCGCTCAGTTCCGATTCGAGGCGCACCAGCGCGTTATCCAGCGCGTCGAGGTGCGGCGCCAGTTCGTTGAAAGTGCGCACCAGGTTGCCACCAATCGTCGGATCGCCTTTGGGTGCGGGCACGCGCTCCGGCTGTTTGCCCAGGATCTCCGCCGCCAGGATATAAAGCTGCGTCGCCTCGTTGACCGATTCGCGCGTGTCCTGCCGGAAGAGCATGTCGCCCCACGCGATCAGGTTGTCGAGATACTTCATCACGATCGCCTTCTGATAGGCGATCACGCGCTGTTCGGCGATCAGGTGCGGCTGGAAGGGGTTGCGCCGCCAGTCCTTGATCTGATCTTCGAGCTGCTTGCGCAGCTTCTGGTCGGCGGGATCGGTCGAACTGAGCAGGCGCAGAAGCTGTTCGATGGTCTGGATGTCGGTGTTGAGGAAGAACGGCTTGATCTTCCAGAAGCGGTAGCGGTTCACCTGGATCGGGACGTCCGAGTTGTCGGTTGGGTCGAAGATGAAGTGATACCACTTCTGCGCTTCCTCAAAGCGCCGGTTCTGGCTGAGCCGGTTGGCGATCAGGAACGGGATGTGAAAGAACAGCTCCCAGTTGTAGATCGAGTAGGGTGTGCCGTACTCGAAGTCGAACTCCTCGACCGGCAGATTATCGTCGTCGATGGCGCCGTCGAGCGTGTAGATGTCGTCGAACTCCTTGTCCGCCGGCTCGTGCAGAAGCTGGCGGCGCAGATCGTGGGCCTCGCCGTGCTCGCGCGGGTTGAGGACGCCCTCGACGCCGTAGCGGTTGAGCTGCCTGATCAGGAACGGCACATAGGGATGGTAGAAGGTGTAGAACGTGTACTCCGTGCGGATGTAGATGTTGGTCCAAATCCACACCATCGGGGTAGAAGCCATCTGCCACGAGACGTTCGCTAACGTCAGGTCGGCGGCTTGCAGCGCCTGCTGTGCGGGCAACGTCCCGGCCATCACCTGCATCTGCGGCTGAGCCAGGGTGCTCATGAACGCCAGCGCCGGGGTCGCGCCGACCAGTGGCTGATCCAACACACCGGCCGCGCCCAGGCTGAAGCGGTTTTGCGCCAGGCCCCCCAGGTCAAGCTGCTCGAACGGGACGCGCACATCGCCGCCCAGCACCGCCCCCGGCGCGCTGACCACGTTGAGCACCGGCGCCTGACCGAGCAGCGTCGTCGCGCCGCTCAGCGAATCCGCGATCGCGCCGGGTTCGATCAGACCGCCGCCCAGCGCGGGGAGCGTGTCGCGCAGCCCGTCGACCGGGTCAACCGGCACGTAGATCGGGCCGTCGTCCGGCAGCGGGATCGGGATGCGCCCGCCCAGCTTGCTGCCCCACACCAGGTCATCGAGCGGGATGGGCTTGTCCAGCTCAACGTAGATCCCCGGATTGAGATCGATGGTGTAGTCCCCCAGATAGGGCGGCAGCTTGCCGAAGATGTGGCGCGGCGTGATGAAGTAGGTCCGGTGCTTGTCCTCGAAGAACAACGGCGCAGACGAGTTGTAGGTCGTGTACTGCAGCGGCACCGTCACGCGGAACGGGTGAGGCACCGCCTTGAGCACCTTCTGCCACGACCGGTTGTAGCCGTGCAGCCACAGAGGGGGCGTGCCGTTCGAAGCGTAGTAGTAGGACCACGAACCGCTGTTGTACACCGGACTTGAGATCGGCGTGAAGTCGTGATCGACCAGCTCGATCTGGCCGTCGTTGACGAACAGAAACGAGTCCGGCCCCTGCAGCACGCCCGAGTTCAGATAGCTGGCGTCGCCCCCATAGCTGCGCTCGACGGCGAGCTTCAAGTCCCCGCTAGGCAGGATGATCGGGCGCAGCCGCCACGCTTCGGGCCGGAGTATCTGGTCAGTCGCCGAGCGGGTGCGGGTCGTCTGCACCGCCACATCCGACAGCCGCTTGGCGGTCCACTTGCGCTGCCGGAACTGGCTCCAGGCCAGCTTCATCTCCAGGTAGCGATTGGGCGCCTTGCCATTGCTGCCGCCCGGCACTTCTTCGTCGGCCATCGCCTGCGGCACCAGCCAGAACAGGTACAGGCGGCGGTTGTAGATCACCGGCGTGACGGTCGGCGCGTCGATATCCAGCGGGATCGGCTGCCAGGGCGTCCAGCGGCGCGCTTCGTGCCAGCGGCGGTAGTAGTACTGGTGTGGGATGCCCTTGGTGCGCCCGATGACGTGCAGCGTCTGGGTGTCGTTTTCGTTGAACGCGCCGACGATTTCCAGCCGCGCCACCTCGTCCAACTTCTCCAGGTAATCCTGGTAGGCCAGCTCCGCCGTCTCGAAGGTGACGTCGTTTTGCAGCAATTCGTCTTCCAGCTCGGCGAAGAACGGAGACTTTTCGGGCCGCAGGTCCGGCTCGATCCAGTTCTCCGGGGTGATGAACACCCTGACATTGGCTTCCCACACCCGGTAGTTTTTCATCCACTCCCACTGCGCCGCGTCCTCGGTGGTAAAGGTGACGCCGTCTTCCAGGTTGAGGAACACGCGCTGGATGAACAACTGCACCGCGCCGGTAGCAAAGACCAGGCGCGAGGTCAGCATGCAGGGCGCCATCTCGACATCCATCAGGAAATGGGCGTAGAGGTCGGCGGCGTCGCGGATGTCCGGATCGTTCAACTGCTCGATAGCGGCTTCCACCAGGGCAGCGCGCTGCTGCTCGCGCAGATCGTCGCGGATCGGCTCGGCCACGCTCAGCCACTGCGCTTCGCTGTACTTGGCGCGCGCCGCCTGTTTGACTTCCTGCGCGATCGCACGTGTGACTGCCGGGGTGGTCCAGCCCCAGGCCATCGCCGCCGGCACGCCCAGCCGCCGCAAGACGCCGAACGCCTGGTGCAGGCGCATCAGGTGATCGAGCGCGCTCGCGCCGCTCCAGTCCGCGTTGAAGTCGTCCAGGTCAAAGTGAGCGCCGTCGATCAGCGTGTCGAGGTCGGCGCGGTTCCAGCGCGCCCGCCCCGCCAGCGCCGTCAGGAACGCGTCGAAGGCGGCGGCGTTCCCGCCCGCGTCGGCCTGCCGCAGCAGG
>DYEN01000377.1 GCA_020725705.1 Anaerolinea sp. | reverse complement strand
CGCCAGCGCCAGCACCGCCAGCAGCACGCCGTCGAGCTGGCCCGCGCTCACCAGCGGGATCGCCAGCGCCAGCACGGTCAACACCGCCAGCCCGGTCAACAGCGCGCCAAGCGCCGCATCCAGCCCGCCGATGCGTGCCATACGCGCCTGCTGTTCCCGGATCGACGCGCTCAGCGAACGGATCATCTGCGTCTGGCGCTCCGCCTGCCCGTAGGCGACCAGATCGGGCAGGCCCTGCACGCCGTCCACCAGTGCTGCGTTGAGATCGGCCCGCACGGCGACCAGTCCCCGCCCGGCACGCCGGCCCAGGCGGCGTGTCAGCAGCGGCACGCCGATCCCGGCCAGCGCCAGATAGACTACCAGCGCCAGCGCCAGCCGCCGGTCGAAGGCGCTGAAGAAGATCGCCATCATCCCCGTGACCAGCGCCGCGACCGCCGGGGGCGCCAGCACGCGCAGGTAGAAGTTTTCCAGCGTGTCGATGTCGGCGACGATACGGCTAAGCAGATCGCCGCTGCGGTAGGCAGCCAGCCGCGCGGGAGCCAGCGGCTCGATCTGCGTGTAAAACCACACACGCAAGCGCGACAGCAGCCGGAAGGTCGTCTGGTGCGAGACGACGCGCTCCAGATAGCGGAAGACGCCGCGCGAGATCCCGAAAAAGCGCACGCCGACAATGGCGACCTGTAGCACCGCGATCGAGGGCTGCAGCGCCGCCCGCGCGATGATCCAGGCCGCGGTGGACATCAGGCCGATGCCGCTACCGACCGTCGCGAAGCCGAGCAGGATGGACAGCGCCATCCACCAGCGATAGGGCCAGGCCAGCGCCATCAGCCGCAGAAACACCGGTCTCTCGGCGCGCGCCCGGTCGACGTGCATCCCGTTCACCCCTTCCCTAGCGCCCATATGCCATCGTCAGCCGTTGATAGATGCCGCCCCGCGCCAGCAGTTCGTGATGCGTGCCTTGCTCCGCCACGCGCCCATCATCGATCACGATGATGCGGTCCGCGCTGGCGACCGTGGTCAGGCGGTGCGCAATGATCAGCGTTGTGCGATCGCGCATCAGCCGGGCCATCGCGTCCTGCAGAAGAGCCTCAGTTTCGGGGTCGAGGTTGGCGGTCGGCTCGTCGAGCAGCAGCAGCGGCGCGTCCTTGAGAAAGGCGCGTGCCAGCGCGATGCGCTGCGCCTGTCCCCCGCTCAGCCGCGCCCCGCGCTCGCCAACCGGAGTGGCATAGCCCTGCGGCAGCGCGCGGATGAAGGCGTCGGCGTGGGCCTGCTCGGCGGCGCGCACCACCGCATCCAGCGGCGCGTCCGGACGCCCCAGCCGGATATTCTCGGCGATAGTGGTGTGGAATAGATGCGGTCGCTGCGGTACCCACGCGATCTGCGCGCGCCAAACATCCGGCGGCAGCAGCGCCAGCGGCACACCATCGACCGTGATCTGGCCGCCGGACGGCTCGACAAAGCGCAGCACAAGCTGCACAATCGTCGTCTTCCCGGCACCGCTCGGCCCAACCAGCGCCACCTTTTCGCCCGGCTCGACCGCGAATGAGACGCCGTTCAGCGCGGGGCGCTCGCCGCCGTCGTAGGCGAAGCACACATTATCAAAGCGCAGCGCCGTCATCCGGCGGGGCAGCGGCGCGAGCGGCTCTGCGGGCGGCGAGGGAAGAGGCGTTTCCAGCACCTCGAAGATGCGCTCCGCCGCCGCGACGCCGGACATCCCGGCGTGGAAGCGCGTCCCCAGCAGGCGCAGGGGTAAGTAGAACTCGGGCGCGATCACCAGCACGAAGAACGCGTCCACAAAGCTCATGCGCGCGTACAGCAGGCGCAGCCCGATCTCGACCGCCACGATGGCGACACTGATCGTCGCCAGCAGCTCCAGCGCCAGCGCAGACAGAAACGCGATACGCAGCACGCTCATCGTCGTATCGCGGAAGCGATCGCTCATGGCGCGGATCGTCTCGATCTCGGCGCGGCTGCGCCCGAACATCTTGAGCGTAGGCAACCCCTGCAGCACGTCCAGAAAGTGCGCGCTCATGCGGCTGAGCGCGACCCACTGCGCGCGCGATCGTTGGGTGGCGTACAGCCCGATCAAAATCATGAAGAAGGGGATCAGCGGCGCGGTGACGAGCAGCACTACCCCGCTGAGCGTGTCCATCGGGAAGACGACCAGCAGCATCATCAGCGGAACCAGCACGGAGAGGTAGAGCTGGGGCAGATACTGGCGGAAGTAGGCGTCCAGTTCCTCGATGCCCTTGACGGCGGTGTTGGCCAGCTCTCCGCTGCGCTCGCCGCGTGTGAAGGCCGGACCCAGCGCCGCGATCCGGGTGTAAAGGCGCTCGCGCAGATCGTGTTTGACATATCCGGCGACGGTGTTGGCCGCGACCTCACCGCCCCACAGGGCCAGCGCTCGCCCGGCGGCGATCACCCCCAGTGCCGCCAGCCACGGCCATAACCGTGACAGCGGCTCGCCGTCCAGAAAGGCACGGCTGATCACCTGGGCCAGCGCGTAGGCCTGGGCAACGATCAGCGCGCCTGCCAGCAGCCCCAGCCCGATCGCCACCGCGAACTGGATTTGTACCCCGCGCACCAGGCGCAACAGTCGCCGGTCAAGGTTCATTGCAACACACGCTCAGGCAATTTCTATTCAAACCATGACGCCCATCACCGGCTGTCGAGTGTAGCACGAAACCCCCGCACAGCATCGTTCTTCGAGGTACAATCAGCGATGGTATCGGCGCACGAGGCAACAGGCGATGACGTTTCGCTATTTGCTCTGGGATTTCGACGGCACCTTGTTCGACACCTACCCGCCGCTGGTAAACTCGATTCAGCAGGCGCTGACGGAAATCGGGCAGCATATTTCAGCGGACCGGGTCCGCGCCCTGCTCTCGGACACACTGTCGGATACGATCGACACACTGTGTGTCGAGTTCGGGCTGGAGCGCGAGGCCTTCATCGAGCGGATCGGCCACTATCAGGCGGCCATTACGCCCGCCGACCGGCCGCCCTTCCCCGGCGCGCTGGCGATCTGCGAGCGCCTCAACGCTGCCGGGGGCGCCAACCTGCTCTTCACCCACCGCGACCGCAACAGCCTCTACAACCTGCTGAACTGGCACGGCGCCGACCGTCTCTTTCTGGACATCCTGACGACCGAAGACGGCTACCCGCGCAAGCCCGACCCGGCGGGGTTTCTCGCCCTGATCGAGCGCCACGCGCTCCCGCGGGAGCAGGTGCTAGCCGTCGGGGATCGCGATCTGGATATCCTGGCGGGCCGGCGGGCCGGGATCGCCACCTGTCTGTTCAACGCGGCGCCGTCGCCCAACGTGACGCCGGATTACGTGATCGCCCACCTGGACGAACTCGCGCCGTTGCTGTGCCTGGACGCCGACTCTGATGGAAAATCGACGCAGCGTTAACGATCTTTTTTCGAAGTTCAGAGTAGAGTCGAGACGAACACAAAACCGCCTCAGGGATATACCGTCAGAGAGACGCTGGTGGAAGAGCGGAAAGGAAGAAAGCTATGTCGAGCATGTCCCGTTTTGACCCCATCCGCGAAATGATCACAATGCGCCAGGCCGTCGATCGGATGCTCGGTGAGGTCTTTGCACGCGGCAGCGAGTCACGCGGAACCGGCGCCTGGCTGCTGCCCATGGACGCCTATTTCACCGATGAAGCGATCGTCATCCACGCCGATGTACCCGGCCTCAAGCCGGAAGAGATCGAGATCACGCTGGAAGGCGATACGCTCACCATCCGGGGTGAGATCCGGCGCGAGGAAGCCAACAACCGCAAATACGTACTGTTGGAGCGTCCGACCGGCAGGTTCGAGCGCACACTGACGATCAACACGCCCATCGACTCGGATCGGGTCGAGGCCACCTTCAGCAATGGCGTTCTGACGCTGGTGCTCCCCAAGGCCGAGGCTGTCAAACCGCGCCAGATCACGGTTAAGAGCGGGTAGCGCCGTCCGCTCATTACTCTCCGTCCGCACATTCCCCCTGCGATTGAGCGTCACCGCAGGGGATTTTGCACCCTGCCGCCCCGCCGGCGATTTCCCCTGCGCCTCCGCCCCGGCTACAATAGTCTCTGCAACGTGCTCCGCCGGATCGGAGGAACCTGATGCGACGTTTTGCGCCCCTGTCTATCCTGCTGATCGCCCTTCTCGTGACGCTGGCTGCCTGTGGCGACGAAGATGAACCGGAGCCGCAGCCCGGGCCACAATCGGTCGCCACTGCCACTCCGACGCCGGGCACGCCGACCGATCCCACACCGACCGCCCTTCCGACCCCGCAGGTGGACCGCAACCCGGAAACCCAGGCGCTACTGCGCGTGGTTCACGCCGCCCCTGAGCCGTCCGCGCTTGACCTCTACCTTGACGGGGCACTAATCGGGCGCGGCTTCCGGCCCGGTAGCTATCACACGCAACCGCAACCCTTCGCCGCCGGGGACTACACGCTGCGTCTGTTTGTGTCCGGGGAACTTCCGGCCAGCGCCGATCCGCTGCTGGAGCACCCCCTGACGCTGAACAGCGGCGAAGCACGCACCGTCGTGATCGCCGAAGACTCCGGCGCGCTACAGGTGATTGAGAGCGTCGAGCCGCGCGAGCCGCTGGCGCGCGACCGCACCCGGCTGGTGGCGATCAGCGCCGTGCCGGGTGCCGAGCCACTGGACGTGCGGGCCGGGGGCCAGATCGTGCTGGATGCGCTCACGTTCGGCGAGCCGGGCGGCGCGGTCGAGCTACCGACCGGGCGCGTGATGCTCAGCTTTGGGCGCGGCGGTGAGACCCTGGCCCAGGCCAGCGCGATCCTGAACCCGCATCAGGTATATACCCTGCTGCTGATGCCCGATTCTGAAGCAGGGTACCGAACCGTGCTGTTCTACACGCCCGCCCGCAGCGAAACCCGCGTGCGGGCTGTTCACGCCGCCGCCGGGCTGCCCGCGGTTGACATCTACATCGGCGCCCGGCCGATCGCCGCCGGCCTCGCCTATCACAGCGCAACCGCTTTCGAGCCGATCGCGTCCGGCACAGTCGATCTGCGCGTCGTGCCTGCCGATCGGCCCGACGGCCCGGCCCTCTACCACCAGGTTCTCGGCCTGCCACCCGACCGCGCCGTTGATCTGGTGCTGGTCAGCCCGGGCGGGCAGCTTCGCGTGGTCCAGGTGCACGAAGACGGCTCGCCCACCCCCGAGAACGCGGCACGGCTGATCTTCATTAACGCGGCGGCAGGGACCGAACAGGTCAACGTGCAGAGCGGGGATACCGTGCTGGCGCGCGTCAGCCCGGTGTCGTTCGGCGCGGCCAGCCTGCCGATGTTGCAGCCCGCGTCGCGCCAGGGCTTCTCGTTCACCGAAGCGGTCGGACGCAGCGAACAGCGCCTGATCGATACCCTCGACGAACGCGAATGGCTGCCGGGTGTGTCCTACGCGGTGGTGATCACCGGCTATCCAGAACTGGCCCCGCTGGTGCTCGAAACCGAGGTCGGGACCGACGCGACGCGCCTGGGCCAGAGCGGGATCGAAGGGAACCTCGCGGCGGCGCGTACCAGTCAGGTCCGGCTGGTGCATGCGGCACCTGCGCTGGGAGTCGTCACGGTCGAATTGAACGGCGCGCCGCTGTTCGAGCGCGTCGCCCCGTTTTCCGGCACCGCTTACCTGCCCATCGCCGAAGCCCGCAACGAACTGGTGGTCCGCAACGCGGACGGCGCCGAACTGGGGCGCGAGACTCTCCCGGCCAGCCTGCCGGAGACGTTCAGCCTGTTCGTGCTGCCCGCCGCAGCAAGCGGTGCGCGCCTCGACTACGCGCCGGACACGGCCGGGATCGCCTTTGGGCACGCCCGGCTGAGAGCGGTGCATGCCGCGCCGGACGCGCCGGACGCACAGGTCTTCTACACGCCGCCAGCCGATCCCGCCGGGGGCACGCCCCCCGCCCGCCAGCAAGCCGGGTGGCCACTCGGTTTTGGCGAGATCGGGATGCCGGTCGATGTGCCTGCGGGCGCGCCGGATCTGGTGGTCCTGGCAGGCGAGACCGTCGTCGCGCTGTCCGACGCTTCGCTGGAAACGGATGTCGCCTACGACCTGATCCTTACGCGGGACGAGCGCGGTGAGCTGGCCGCGCGGCTGATCCTCGCTTACCCGGACTGAGCCGCCCGGAGCGCTTGCCTGTGCAGACGCTCAGGGTATAATAACCGCCTTGCTGAGTGCCCGCCCGTCCGAGCGGCCGGCGGGTTCCACGCATCGCGGAGAAGCCCTGTGCGCGTTTTGATCACCGGTGCTGGCGGGTTTGTGGGTGGCCATCTGGTCGATCATCTGCTCACCCTTCCCGGGCTGGCGCTGCATGCCGCCGTCCTTAATCCCCCCGGCCACAATCCCCGGCTGGATGGGCGGCCCGTTGTTCAGCATCAGGTCGACCTGCGCGACGCCCGCGCCGTCCGCGCGCTGATCGACACGGTTCAGCCGGACCGCGTGTTTCACCTGGCGGCGGTTGCGGATGTGGCGCAATCCTTCCGCGACCCGTGGGGCACGCTAGAAAACAACATCGTCGCCCAGGTCAACCTGCAGGAAGCCCTGCTGCACAGCGGCGCCGACACCCGCGTGCTGATTGTCAGCTCCGGCGAGATCTATGGCGCGGCAGGCGGCACACCCGAACCGATCGACGAAAGCTACCCGTTCGAACCGGCCAGCCCATATAGCGTCAGCAAGGTCACGCAGGACATGCTTGGGCTGCAGTATTACATCGCGCACCGGATGCCCATCATCCGTGCCCGGCCCTTTAACCACATTGGCCCCAGCCAGAAAGGCGGCTTCGTGGCGGCGGATTTCGCCAGCCAGATCGCGGCAGCCGAAGCCGGCCAGCGCGAACCGGTGATGGACGTGGGCAACCTGGCCGCCGAGCGCGATTTCACCGATGTGCGCGATGTGGTGCGCGCCTATCACCTGTTGCTGGAACACGGCACGCCGGGCGAGGCGTACAACGTGTGCAGCGGCGTCGGACACAGCATCCAGGAACTGCTCGACATCCTGCTGAGCTACAGCACGATCCCGATTGAGGTCCGCCAGGACCCGGCCCGGATGCGGCCCTCGGACGTGCCGCGGCGGGTGGGCGACGCGAGCAAGCTGCGCGCCTGTACCGGGTGGGAGCCAACCATCCCCTTCGAACGCACTCTGCTCGACATTCTCAACGACTGGCGCCAGGCGCTGGGCGTGCCCATCCGTCCCGATCGCATCTGATACCTCAGGAGTTGTTCTTGATATGGCCAAACGCGCGCTTATCACCGGCATCACCGGGCAGGATGGGTCCTACCTGGCCGAGTTCCTGCTTGAAAAAGGCTATGAGGTCTTCGGCCTGGTGCGGCGCACCAGCACGATCAATTTCAGCCGGATCGATCACATCCAGGATCGCCTGCATCTGATCCCCGGTGACATGCTCGACCAGACCTCGCTGCAGCTTGCCCTGGCCGAATGCCAGCCCCACGAGGTCTACAACCTGGCCGCGCAGAGCTTCGTGCAGACCTCGTGGACGCAGCCCGTCTTCACCGGCGACGTGACCGCGCTGGGCGTCACGCGGCTGTTGGATGCGATCCGGCACGTCGATCCGGGCATCCGTTTCTATCAGGCGTCCAGCAGCGAGATGTTCGGCAAGGTGCGCGAGGTGCCGCAGCGCGAAACGACACCTTTCTACCCGCGCAGCCCGTACGGCGTGGCGAAGGTTTACGGACACTGGATCACGGTCAACTACCGCGAAAGCTATAACCTGCACGCCACCAGCGGCATCCTGTTCAACCACGAAAGCCCGCGCCGGGGGTTGGAGTTCGTGACGCGCAAAGTAACGCACACCGCCGCCAAGATCAAGCTGGGCATGGCGAACGAGCTGCGCCTGGGCAACCTCGACGCCCGCCGCGACTGGGGCTTTGCCGGGGACTACGTGCGCGCCATGTGGCTGATGCTCCAGCAAGACGTCCCCGATGATTACGTGATCGCCACCGGCGAGACGCACTCGGTCGAAGAACTGGTGCGCACCGCTTTTGAGTACCTGGACCTGGACTGGAAAGAATACGTCGTACAAGACCCGCGCTTCATGCGCCCCGCCGAGGTCGATCTGCTGGTGGGCGACGCGTCGAAGGCAGGCAAGCGGCTCGGCTGGGAACCCACCGTGAGCTTCACGCAACTGGTCCAGATGATGGTTGACGCCGATCTGCAAATGCTGAAAAACGGTGAGGTGGTGCGCTAGCATCCGATGCGCCTCGTCGACACGCACTGCCACCTGGACTTCAACAGCTACGACGGCATCCGCGACGACGTGGTACGCGAGGCCGCCGAGGCCGGGGTGACGCGCATCATCAACCCCGGTACGGATCTGGCCCGCTCGCGCGCGGCGCTCGACCTGGCGGACCGCTATCCGGGCGTGTTCGCGGCGGTGGGGATTCACCCCAACAGCACGGCAGGCTGGTCCGCCGGGGTGCTGGACGCGCTGCGCGAGCTGGCCGCGCATCCGAAGGTGGTGGCGATCGGCGAGATCGGGCTGGATTATTACTGGGACGAATCGCCCAAAGCGACGCAATGGCGCGCGCTCGAAGCGCAGCTTGAGCTGGCGGCGGCGCTGGAACTGCCGGTGATCATCCATAACCGCGACGCCAGTGACGACGTGCTCGATATTCTGGCGCGCTGGGTGGCAACCCTGCCCGCCGCGCTCCGGGATCGGCCGGGCGTGCTGCATTCGTTCTCGGCCCCTGCCGCCGCTGCCGGGCGCGGGCTGGACCTCGGCTTCTATCTGGGCTTCACGGGGCCGGTGACGTTCAAGAACGCGGACGATTTGCGGCGCATCGCGGCGCGGGTTCCCGCCAACCGGATCCTGGTCGAAACCGACGGGCCGTTCCTCACACCTCACCCCTATCGCGGCAGGCACCCCAACAGGCCCGCCTACGTGCGCCTGATTGCCGAGCGGCTGGCCGCGCTGCGCGTCGTGCCGGATGAAGAATTCGCCGCGCAGAGCACCGCCAACGCGGAGCGCCTCTTTCGGCTCCCTGCGGAGCCTGGCCCGTAACGCAGGCTACTCCAGCGCGAAGAAAAGCTGGTTCCCCGTCACAAAACGCGCCGGTTCGCTGCACAGATAGAGGACTGCCTCGGCGATGTCTTGCGCCGTGACGTGACGCCGACTCTGCCAGGACGAAGCATGGCGGGCGTAGGCGAGCGCCGTTTCGATCCCATCAGGCGCCACGCCACCCCACCCCGGGTGAATCAGGTTGGCCGTGATGTTGTGCTGGCGCTCTCGCCGCTCGAAATGCCGCCCCAGAAAGCGCCGCGCAGCAGGGGCCGAACTACCCAGCGTCCAGCAAATCGCCTCGAACGGGCCGATCGCCACGATCCGGCCCCAGTGTTTGCGGCGCATCACCGGCAGGCACGCCTCGACGCACCACAGCGCGCTTTCGATGGCCGACTGCACCGCTGCATCGAGGGCAGCGGGCGCCATCTGCGCCGCCGAGGCCGGGTCCCATCCAACCCCAACACGGCTGACCAGAATGTCCGCGCTGCCAAAAGCGGACACACCCGCCTCAACCAGCGCGCCGGCGTCCTGAGGCTGTTGCGGGTCAACCGGCACCGCCAGCGCGTCGCGTCCCAGGCTGCGCACGGCCTTGACCAGTGCGCCTGCAGCCTGTGCCAGGTCCGGCGCGTGGCCCCACACAATCCGCGCACCGTGCAGCGCCAGCGTCAGCGCGGTGCTGCGCGTAATACTCTCGTCGGCTGCGCTGGCAATCAGCTCCACCCGTCCAGACAACATGTGCTTCCCCTTATCCCTGCCGGTTGCCCGGCCCCTCTCTAAGTATGTCTTATGACATAATTCATGCACCCGCACAAGTGGACTTCTGTCACACCTTCTATACCTGATGTCACTTTCCCGACCGGAAGCCGCCGCCACTTCCACCAGATGCGGGCAGATAGACGTACAATAGAGATGGGATTTCTGGCCGCAACCGCCTGTCGGGAGACAAACACATGAAACGCAGCGTAGGGCATCTGGTCAGCAAGGCTGCTGTGGTGCT
>DYEN01000376.1 GCA_020725705.1 Anaerolinea sp. | reverse complement strand
GGCCAGCGCCCCGGCCCGCTCGCGGTCGATGCGCGTGTCCGACAGCACGTCGAAATCCCCCTGGCGCGGCCCCAGCGTGATCAGATAGAGTGCCTGCTCGACAAAGCGCAGCGCGGCCTCATCCTGCACCTGGTCGATGTGCGACGGCCAGTAGGCTCCCTCGTAGTAGGCCCGCGCCAGGCCGGGGAAGACGATCCCGATTGCGTCCTGCGAGCCGGAGATCTCTTTAGTGCCGGGCGGGTTGTCGTAGGCGAACAGGATCTTAGCCAGCTTCTCCGGATCGCCCGGGGGCAGGCGCGGCCCCCACAGATCGATGGCAGCGTTGCGCGTGCTGGACGCCATGCCGCTGCGCTCGTTGAACTCGATCGTCGGCTCGATGGAGAGCGTGATCACCGCGCCGGGATGGTGCTGCGAGACGAACGGCTGATCCAGCCAGCCGCCGGCCAGGTCGATGCGAAAGGGGATGCGGTTGAGTGCGCGCAGCGACGTGCTGGAACGCGGCTCCAGGCCGGGGTGCGGCTCGCGCGAGAGGACCACATATTCGACCCCGTGTTCCTCACAAAGCTGTTGCTTATCCGGCGTGTGGCCGTCCTCGTTGACCACAAAGATATCCGGTTTGAGTGCCTTGAACTCGTCCACAAAGTCCAGCAGACCGGAACCGCGCGAGATGAACGCGTCTTTGACGTAGCTCACCGACTTGACCATAAAGAGCCGCTCCTGCTCCGAGTTGACCGGCGGGCGGCCCTTCAGCTCGTACACGGTCCGGTCGGACCCCAGCGCGACGTACAGATCGCCGAACTCGGCGGCGGCTTTGAAGAAGGCGATGTGTCCGCTGTGCAGCAGGTCGTAACACCCGCTGACCATCACTTTCTTGCGCGCGTTTTCCGCCATAGCCACATCTCACCCAGTCTCGCACCGGCGCGTGCCCGGCTCGATTGTGCCGCAGAGCGCCGTCTTGTCGCAAGTGCGCCGCCGGGCCACGTTGCCCGTCACAAGGACTCCGTATATCATCCCCCTGACAGCGCCACGGAACAAGCTCAATCAGGAGCGGAGAGACATGCGGCTCGGACTCGGACTCTACCGGCATATGCTGACGCAGGACAACTACCGGTTCGCGCGGCAGGCAGGCGCAACGGCGATCGTAGCGCACCTGTGCGACTATTTCGCCGAGGGACCGCGCATCCCCACCACAGGCGAACAGGGATGGGGCCTGGCCGGGCGCGGGCTGGAGATCTGGGAACCGGAGAACCTGCTGGCGCTCAAGCAGGCGATCAACGCCGAAGGGCTGGAGCTGGCCGCCGTCGAGAACCTGGACCCGATGCTGTGGCACGATGTGCTGCTCGACGGCCCGCGCAAAGCGGAGCAGTTGGAGACGGTCAAGCGCATCATCCGCGCTTTCGGCGAGGTCGGCATCCCGATTCTCGGCTACAACTTCAGCATCGCGGGCGTGTGGGGGCATGTCGAAGGGCCGTACGCCCGTGGCGGCGCGGCATCGGTCGCCTTCCTGGGGCCGGACGGCCCCCCCGAAACACCGATCCCCAATGGCATGGTCTGGAACATGATCTACGATCCGGATGCGCCGCCCGGCACGGTCGGGACCGTCACGCCGGAGCAGCTCTGGCAGCGGCTCGATAACTTTCTGGCGGCAGTCTTGCCGGTGGCCGAAGAAGCCGGCGTGCAGCTCGCCTTGCACCCGGACGACCCGCCCATGCCCACGCTGCGCGGTACCGCCCGCCTGGTCTACCAGCCGTCTCTATACCAGAAGCTGCTGGAGATGCGCCCCAGCCCGGCCAACAAGCTGGAGTTCTGCATCGGCTCGCTGGCAGAGATGACCGAAGGCGACATCTACGACGTGATCGACACCTACAGCCGCCAGGACGCGATCGCGTATGTACATTTCCGCAACGTGCGGGGCAAGGTGCCCCGCTATCACGAGGTGTTTGTGGACGAGGGCGATGTCGACATGCTGCGCGCGATCCGCATCCTGCACGCGAACGGCTACGACGGCGTGTTGATCCCCGATCACACGCCGCAGATGACCTGCGCCGCGCCCTGGCACGCCGGGATGGCGTTCGCGCTGGGCTACATGCGCGCTGCGATCCAGGCGTGCGGTATCGACTAGAGGGGATGAACAATCGGGAGCGGCGCTTTCAGGCGCGATCACACGACCGCCTGGCCGCCGATCCACAACCAGGGCCACGCGCCGGGCGCCTCTGCCAGACCGGCTGCCACCGGAATCCGCCCCAGCTCGTACAGCGCCGTGCTCAGCCGGTACTCTGACCAGAACACCTGGCGGTGATAGCCCGGCTGCCAGACGCGGTAGATCGCGCCGCCCCACACCGGCGAATAGCGCAGCACCCGGTCAAGCGAGTCATCGTCGGCGCGGCGGATCTGCTCCAGCACCCGCGCCGCCGCCCGCGCTTTGACCGCCGCGACGTACACATCGAGCGCGGCCGTGCCGGCGGGACCGACCACCAGCCGCACCCACGCCGGCATGATCAGCGTGCCCCACAGCATCCCCGGCGCGTCCGGCGTGCTGGCCCGCACCGCCTCGAACGCCGCCCGCGCGAGGCGGGGGCGCTCCAGCAGCGGCGCGTGATCCTGCACCACGAACGTCACCTGCGCGAAGAAATCGCGCGGCTCGTCGTCCGGCTCCACATCGAGCAGGCCTAGGTCGGCCAGGTCGTCCACAGGATTTTCCTGCAACCGTTAATTAAATGCTAAACTTCCTATAAGCTACCGATCGGCAGAACGGTGTATACTGGATCCACCGCCAACCTCAAGAAGGACAGCAGCCATGCGCCGATCCCCCGCCTTCCTAACCGGCGCGCTGGTGGGTGGCCTGCTCACCGCGCCTCTGATCGCCCTATTATATCTGGCCGACCGGCTCGGCGATTTCCCGTTCGTCCCTTACACCCTGTTCGATTGGCTGGGCCGCGTCCTGCCCGGCGACGTGATCACGCGCGTCATCGAGGGCATGGTGAGCGCGATCCGCGCGCTGAACCTGGGCGAAACATCCGGCACGGCCAAGACCATCGAGAACGGGATGGGCATCCTGGCCCTGCTGGCGATCGGGATCGCGGCGGGGGCGGTGCTGTTCGCCGTCCTGCACGCGCTCGACCGGCGTCTCACGGAGCACGCCCGCTCCGTGCCCGGCCTGATCACGGGTGCGCTCGTCGGCCTGCCGCTGATTCTGATCACCCGCCACATGCTCTACAGTCCCGGCGCCGCCTTCACCGCCGCCGCGCCCGAAGTCCTGGCCCTGGCGTGGTTGGCGGTGGCCTTTCTGGTGTGGGGCGCGGCCCTGGGCCGGGTGTACAACCGGCTGTATCCGGCGCCCGACCACGCGAGCATAGGACCTACACTGCCGGAAGCATCCGTCACCCGCCTGGACCGCCGCCGGTTTCTCATCCGGCTGGGGGGCGCGACGGCGGCGATCACCGTGGCCGGCGCGGGCGTGGGCCGGCTGATCGCGTACCTGGAAGCGCAGGACTTGCAGGCCACCATCGAGGCACGGCGACGCGCTGCCGAGGCCATGCCTACCGGTCTGCCCAACAGCGGGGACCCGGTCGAGCCGGCACCGGGCACGCGCCCGGAATACACGCCGCTGGAAGACCACTATCGCATCGACATCAACTCGCGCCCGGTCGAGATCGACGGCAACGCCTGGCGGCTGCAGATTCATGGCCTGGTCGATCACCCGCAGGCACTGGCGCTCGACGATCTGATCGCACGCTACGAAGCGCACGACCAGTACGTGACGCTCGCCTGCATCTCCAACCCGATCGCGGGCGACCTGATCAGCACCACGCGCTGGACGGGCGTCCGCCTGCACGACGTGCTGGCCGACGCCGGAGTGCAGCCGGGCGCGGCCTATCTGCGCGTGCGCTCCGCCGACGGCTTCCACGAAACGGTCGATCTGGCGCTGGTGGACGAAGAACCGCGCCTGCTGCTGACTTATCAGTGGGACGGCATCCCCCTGCTGCCGCAGCACGGCTACCCGCTGCGCCTCTACATCCCCGACCGCTACGGGATGAAGCAGCCGAAGTGGATTACCGAGATCGAGGTCACGGCGGAATATGAAGAGGGTTATTGGGTTGTGCGCGGCTGGGATGCGGTCGCGCAGATGCGCGCCACCTCGGTGATCGATGTGGTGGCCGCCGACAGCGCCTATCCCGACCCGGCCACCGGGCAGATGCTGGTCCCGATCGGCGGCATCGCGCACGCGGGCGCGCGCGGCATCTCGAAAGTCGAGGTGCGCGTGGATGACGGCCCGTGGGCCGAGGCCCGGCTCCGCGCCCCGCTCTCGGAGACGACCTGGGTCATCTGGCGCTACGACTGGCCGTTTGCCCCCGGCGAGCATACCTTCACCGTTCGCTGCGCCGAGGGCGATGGCACGCCGCAGATCACCGAGCGGCGCCCGACCGCTCCCAGCGGCGCAACCGGCCTGCACAGCGTGTCGCGCTCGTTGTAGGGTGGCCCCTCATCCCCCCGGCCCCTCTCTCGTGTGCGGGGAGAAGGGGAATTGCACAGCGTCTCAAAGCCCCTCTGCCCGCGACGCAGTCGCAAGAGGGAGAGGGGCTTGGGGTGAGGGAAAAAACGCGGGCGATGCATCTTCTGGCGTTTTCGGCCCGCGCCCGGTAGAGTAAACGCGCGATCCGGGCTGCGGCCCGGCGAGCGCCAATCCTACCGAGCGAGCAGCATGGGCACAGTCATCGGCGAGACCGTCGCCGTCACCCCACCTGACACCACCGGCGAAAGCGCGCCCCCGGCGGGCATGGTCCGCGCCACAGGGGTGATCGCGCTGGGCAACATCGCCAGCCGCGTGCTGGGGCTGGTGCGCGAGATGCTGCTGACGGCGCTCTTCGGCCCCGGTGCGGCGGTGGACGCCTTCAATCTGGCGATCATCGTCCCGCGCGGGCTGTACGACCTGTTGATCGGCGGCCATGTCAATTCGGCGCTGGTCCCGGTCCTCAGCGCCTACGCCGCGCGCGAGAACCGCCGCGACCTGTGGGAGCTGGTCAACCGTCTGCTGGGTGTGGTGTTGGTCTCGCTGGCTGTGCTGGTGCTGGCGTTGGAGCTGCTCGCCCCGCAGGTGATCGGACTGATCGCGGATCAGGACGCCGCGCCGGAAGTGATCAGCCTGGCGACCGATCTGCTGCGTGTCACCGCTCCGGCGCTGGTCTTCCTCAGCCTGTTCGCGGTGCTGTCCGGCCTGCTCTACGCGCTGCGGCGCTTCACCTGGCCGGCCTTCGCCTCGACCGTCTTCAACGGCACGATCGTGCTGGTCACGCTGGCGCTGTACCGCCCGTTTGGCATTACGGCAGTGGCGCTGGGCTGGTTGATCGGCGCGCTGGTGCAACTTCTGTTGCAAGCCCCCGGCCTGCGCGATGCCCGCCTGCGCGTGCAGCTTCGCGGGGCGCTGCATCACCCCGGTCTGCGGCGCATCGGCTTGCTGTACATCCCCGTCATGGCGACGCTGGCGCTGGATGTGCTGGTCAACCGGCCCTTCAGCTACAATCTGGCGTCGCGCACGGGCGAGGGCAGCATCTCGTATATGTCGTGGGCCACCACGCTGATCCAGTTCCCGCAGGGTCTGGTCGCGATCGCGATCTCAGCAGCGATCCTGCCCACACTGTCGCGCCAGGCCGCCGCGCCGCACAGCGCGCTCCAGCCGTTCCGGACGACGCTCGGCCAGGGGCTGCGGCTGGCGCTGGTGC
>DYEN01000375.1 GCA_020725705.1 Anaerolinea sp. | reverse complement strand
GCTTCTCGCACGAGTACATCAACTACATGCTGGGCGGCCACTACCGCGCGTCGTTTCGCCCCTTGAATGACGCGATCATGTCTGGTCGCATCCGTGGTGTGGCCGCGATCGTCGGGTGCAACAATCCCCGCAGCACGCAAGACTACCTTCACACACAGGTGGCTCGCGAGTTGCTCCGGCAGGACGTGCTGATCGTCCAGACCGGGTGCGGAGCGATCGCGGCTGCCAAACTAGGCCTTCTGCTAGGCGAGGCGGGATTGACCGAAGTGGGGCCGGGGCTGCGCGAAGTCTGTGAAGCGGTCGGGATGCCCCCCGTGCTGCACATGGGTTCGTGTGTCGACAACACCCGCATCCTGACGGTGCTCACCCAAATGGTTGAGGAAGGCGGCCTGGGCGAGGATGTCAGCCAGATTCCCGCCGTCGGCCTTGCGCCGGAGTGGATGAGCGAAAAAGCTCTTTCGATTGGCGCCTACTGTGTGGCGTCGGGTGTCTACGTGATTTTCGGCGGCGCGTCGCCGGTCAGTGGTATGCCCGACAAAGTGTCGGATAGTGATCTTGTGCTGCGATACATCGGTCAAGGTTGGGAAGCGATCTACGGCGGCAAGCTCGAGTTTGTCCGAGAGCCTGACGAAATAGTGCGTAGGGCGCTCGACCACATTGACAGGAAGCGAGCTGCGCTTGGTTTGCCCGCTTACGATCCGGTGCGCTTTGGACGAAGCGGGGATGCCAGAGTTCTTGAGATTGAGGCGCTCCCAGTCGCAGAACGACGGGCCGCGCTGTATGGCGTCCAGGCCGGGTAGGAGGCACGCGAATGTCTCGATACATCGCCACACGCGCAATTCGAGGTGCGCATGCGCTTGTGAACGAAGCCGAAGTGATGCTTCAGCGGGCGCTCGCGGAGAAGGGTCCTGATACCCCGATTGCCTTTCCGAACACAGCGTATTATCTGCCGGTCATCTATGGGATGACGGGCGACCGGGTTGAAACGATCGGACAGCTTCAGCCGGTGCTGCGGCACGCGCGCGAATTGCTCCACCCGATTCCCGCCCCCCAACGTTGGACACCCTACCTGGGCGAGACGCTGGACAGCGGCATGGCCACCCTGCTGGCCGCCGAGGCTATCGAGGCCCTGCGCTACTGCTACGGCCTGCAGCCTGAAGCGATGTCGGAATTAACACTTCAGGGAAGCACCGGCGGAACATTCACCAGCCCCGATAACGGGCGCGGCAGCGGGGCGAACGGTCACTTGAACGGGCCGATCGATGACATCCAGCTACGCACCTGGGGTATCCAGTTGGTGGATGGCCGGATGCCCGGCTTTGCGGCCATTGTCGGCGCCGCGAAGTCGAACGAGGTTGCGGTCAAGATCATTCGCGAGCTGCAGCGCCGCAACATTCTGTGCTTCCTGTCCGGAAATGTGAACGGACGCAGCATCATCCACCAGTTGCTCGAAGAAGGCGTCGAGCTTGGCTACGATACCTATACCGTCCCGTTCGGCACCGACACCATCAGCGCAATTTACGCGCTGGGCTTCGCCGTGCGCTCCGCGCTGACGTTCGGCGGCCTCAAGGGTGGGATGGCGCGCGAAATTCTTCTCTACAACCGCGAGCGTGTCTTTGCGTTCGTGCTGGCCCTGGGCGAAGTGGATGACTTGAAGTACGCCGCTGCTGCCGGGGCGATCAATTTCGGTTTCCCGGTGATTGCAGACACGGTCATCCCGGAGATCCTGCCCACCGGCATCACGGCTTATGAGCACGTCGTCAGCATGCCGTTCGACGAAATCAAGGCGAGCGACGACCTGGAACGGGCCGAACTGCTCGTGCAGAAATGCATCGAGGTGCGCGGCGTTAAGGTGCGCGTCGCCGATGTGCCGGTTCCGGTTCCATACGGATCCGCGTTCGAGGGCGAAGTCGTTCGCAAGGCCGACATGCGCGTTGAGTTCGGCGGAAAATACTCGCGCTGCTTCGAATATCTCTACATGGCCGGCCTCGACGAGGTCACGGATGGCAAGATCGAAGTCATCGGGCCGACCTACCAGCACATCGAGCCGCAAGGGCATATGGACCTGGGCATTGTGGTTCAGGTCGCCGGGCGGCAGATGCAGAAGGATTTCGAGCCTGTCCTGGAGCGGCAAATTCACTACTTTATTAACGGCGCGTCCGGAATTCAACACATCGGCCAGCGCGACATCGCCTGGATCCGCATTTCGAACGCCGCAGCAGACAAAGGCTTCGACCTGGAGCATTTTGGGAGAATTCTACACGCCCGTTTCCATTCAGACTTCGGCGCAATCGTCGACAAGGTTCAGGTTACCCTCTACACCGAGCCTGACATGATCCAGCACTGGCTGGCCAGGGCGCGCGAGGCATACGACTATCGCAACAGGCGTCTCCAGGACCTGGTGGACGACGCCGTAGACGAATTCTATAGCTGCACGCTGTGCCAGTCGTTTGCGCCCGACCACGTTTGCATTGTCAGTCCAGAACGGCTTGGCCTGTGTGGCGCCTACAACTGGCTAGACTGCAAAGCTTCCTACAGCATCAACCCCACCGGACCCAACCAGCCGATCAAGCTTGGAACGCTGCTCGACCCGAAGAAAGGCTTCTGGACTGGTATCAACCAGTATGCGAAGTCGGCTTCTCACGGCACTGTCGAGCAGGTGAGCATGTACTCGATCATGGATAGCCCGATGACGGCCTGTGGTTGTTTTGAGTGCATCGTGATGCTGATTCCCGAAGCGAACGGCGTGATGGTCGTCAGCCGTGAAGACACAAGCATGACACCGGCAGGGATGACGTTCAGCACGCTCGCTGGCATGGCAGGCGGCGGCTTGCAAACGCCGGGTGTGATGGGCATCGGCAAGTTCTACCTGGTCAGCCCGAAGTTCATCTCCGCCGACGGCGGGCTGAAACGGGTTGTCTGGCTCAGCAGCGTCCTGAAGGAAGGCATGGCCGACGAACTCCGCGCCGCCGCAGCGCGCGAAGGCGACCCCGACTTGCTGGAGAAGATCGCCGACGAACGCTATGTGACAACTGTCGAGGAACTGTTGGCGTGGCTCGAAGAGCACAATCACCCTGCCTTGTTGATGGAACCCATTTTCTGAGAACGGGCGGGTTGAGATGAGCGGGCAACCTTTGCTGGTGCGCGATCTGATGACCGTGGGTGTGGTAACGTGTTCCACAGGGGACTCGCTGGCGGATATTGCCGGGCTGATGCTGGCAAAAGAGTTGGAAGGAATCGTCGTGCTAGATGCTCATGGGCACGCGGTCGGGGTAATCACCCAGGACGATGTGGTGCGCGTCTATGGCGACGAAAACGCCCGTGCGCTGACCGCCGAGGCGGTTATGCGCGAGGAAGTGCCCACCATTCCGCCGGACGTTCCGGCGGCGGTGGCAGCCCAGATCATGCAAGACCGGGGCGTTCGGGTTCTGTTTTCCATGCACCACGCGGAAGGGATTTCGTATCCCGCCGCCACGCTCACGTACCGGCATCTTCTGCGCCACCTGTCCACCGCCGATCCCCAGGCGCTAAGCGATCTCGGAATCCATGCAGACCGCGAAGCGCCCGTGGCAGCGTTTGTCAGGCGACGGGACGCAGCCAGGAACCGGCACGCGCCGAAACGAACAGACGGTTGATCACAGGGAGAGATCGTCCGGGCACAGGAACATTGCGCGAATCACTAGCTGTGTGCAGGGAGGATAACATGGCTGTCGCAACGCGGCAGGGGCCGTTCGCTTTCGATGCTCTGAGCGTCACCGCCCACGTCACAGAAAAATCCTCGGGCAGCTTCATCCTTGGGCATCTGGATGAAAACAACAGGTTTATACCGCGCTTTGTGGGGCGCAGCGAGGCGGATGTTCGCGGAGAGCTGCTGTTCCAACTGCGTCTGGGGAAGAAATGCAACGCATTCACGTTTCGCTATGCATCCTCTCCCCATCAGGCATTTGAGCAGCAGTGCATGGACTTCCATGAATGCGGGGGCTGTGCGTCGCTCGACAACGCCAGGCACCCCTCTCGCCCCAGCCACACAAAGTGGGAATGTCCCATTTGCGGGCTTGCATTTCTCTAGGCAGGCGGGGCGTATTTCGCCGGCAGACGAGGGAGAAGGAGGATCGGCGAATGTCGATCGAAATTCCACGAGATTCATGGCCGGGGTCGGTTCGCAGGGTGACGATCGGCGCTACGCCAGCCGACGGCGGCACGCGCGCGCAGAGCGTAGTCGTCGGCGGGGCGAATACGCTGCCCTTCCTGCACTTTGAGCAGCCGGCCGCCTGTCGCCCGGTCGTCGCGATCGAGATCACCACTCGCAGACCGGCCGAATGGTCGCCCCTGTTGCTGGAAGCCTGGGGCGATGTCATGGACGGCCCTGCCGAGTGGGCGCGCGCAGCAGAAGCCGCCAAAGCAGATTTGCTGGTGCTCACGCTCAGCGCAACCGATGCCGGCGATCAACCGTTGACACCGGCGGCTGCGGCTGATGCGGTTGAGGCCGTGCTGCGGGCGAGCGGCCTGCCGCTGATCGTACTCGGCCCGGGGCAGGCCGAACGGGATAACGAGCTGTTGATGCCGGTCGCCGAGGTGGCGAAGGGCGAGCGCATTGCCATCGGACTCTGCGAGGAAAAGAACTACCGGACCATCGTCGCCGCTGCGCTCGCAAACGATCATCTTGTCGTGGCGCGCACCCCGATGGATGTCAACCTGGCGAAGCAGCTTAACATTCTCATCAGCGACATGGGACTTCCGCCCGATCGCATCCTGATGGACCCGACGACAGGGGCGCTGGGGTACGGCATCGAGTACGGGTACTCGGTGATGGAGCGGCTGCGGCTCGCGGCGCTTCAGGGCGACTCTATGACACAGCTTCCGATGATCGTGACGCCGGGTGCCGAAGCCTGGAAGACAAAGGAAGCCAAGGTGGGCGACGGGATGCCGGAGTGCTGGGGCGACTGGCGCCAGCGCGCCATCACCTGGGAGACGCTGACGGCGGTGACGCTGATCGAGTCGGGCGCGGATATCGTTGTCCTGCGCCATCCGGACAGTGTCGAGCACGTCCGGGCGGCGATTGACGATCTGATGACGGTCCCTGAAACGGTGTAGCGAAATGGAGGCGGTCATGCCGCTGACAGGTATACAGATCTACAAGTTGTTGCCTCAAACGAACTGCAAAGCTTGCGGGTTTCCGACCTGTCTCGCATTTGCGATGAAGTTGGCAGCGAAGCAGGTCGAACTGGCGGCCTGCCCGGATGTCAGCGAAGAGGCCAAGGCCCAACTGGCAGATGCCGCCGAGCCGCCCATCCGCCTGATCACGCTGAAAGCGGATGGACGCGCGATCAGCGTTGGCAACGAGACGGTGTTGTTCCGCCACGAAAAGCGGTTCGTCAACAAACCGGGCATCTTCCTTCGTGTAAGAGACGCCAGCCCGGCGCAGGAAATCGCATCGGTCGTCGCCGCGGCGGACGCTTACTCGGTGAGCTATGTCGGCATCGATCTTACGCTGGACGGGTTTGCGGTCGAAGCGGTGTCGGGCGTTCCGGCCACGTTCGCAGCAGCCATCCGGGCCGTTCGGGGTGTCTCTCAGCGCCCGCTGATCCTGGCCGCGCTCGATCCCTCGGTGATGGCCGCCGGGCTGCAAGCTATCGACGGCGAAACCCCGCTCATCTACGGGGCAGATGTCACCAACTGGCAGGGTATGGCGGCTCTCGCGGTCCAGCACCGCGCCCCGCTGGCCGTGATCGCGGATACGCTGGATGAGCTGACCGCGCTGACGACGAACCTGAAAGAGGCCGGAGTCCATGATCTGGTGCTGGCGCCCAGAACGCAGGGCCTGAGCGACTGGCTTACCCTGAGCACGCAGATCCGGCGGCTTGCCCTGCGCAAGAACTTTCGCCCGCTCGGCTACCCGCTTCTGCTGTTTCCCGGCAGCCCGCTTGAACCCGTTCAGGAATCGGTGCTTGCTGCCCAGGCCATCGCCAAATACGCCGGATTCGTCGTGCTCGACCAGTTTTCGCCCGGCAGCCTGTACCCGTTGCTGGTGCTGCGCGAGAATCTCTACACCGATCCGCAGAAGCCGATCCAGGTGCAGCCCGGCGTCTACGAGCTGAACAACCCCGGCGAGCATGATCCGGTGCTGGTCACAACGAACTTCAGCATTACCTATTTCAGCGTGGCGAATGAAGTCGAAAGCTCCGGCCTGCCCGCGTGGCTGCTGGTGACCGATGCCGAGGGCATGAGCGTGTTGACAGCCTGGGCGGCTGGAAAATTCGATGCCGAGCGGATCGCGAAAGCCGTCAGGCAGTTTGGCCTGGCGGACAAAGTGGCCACTCGCCGCGTGGTGATTCCGGGGCACGTTGCTGTGCTGTCCGGCGAGCTTGAGGAAGAACTGCCGGACTGGACCGTGTTTGTGGGGCCGCGCGAGGCGGTTGACCTGCCCCGCTATATGACCCAGGTGTTGCAGGCAACCCGCTAGGGTTGACGCGAGCAGCGCATGACAACGAAGCATCTCGTCCAGTTTGTGAACGCGGGCAGCGTTCTGGTGCCCACAGGGACGCCGGTGATCACCGCGGCGCGGCTGGCCGGCGTGGAGATCTTACAGCCCTGCGGGGGGCAGGGCCGATGCGGCCGCTGTCTGGTGCGGGCATCGGGCGGGCGTTTGCAGCAGCGCCTCACACCCCGGCTCTTGCCATCGGATATCGCGGCCGGTTATGCCCTGGCGTGTCACTCGTCCATCGTCGAGCCGGTGACCATTCTGGTACCGCCCCAGCAGGAAATCGCGCAGCGCCTGGTGACGGAGCGCGTTGCGCCGGAGGTCAGGG
>DYEN01000374.1 GCA_020725705.1 Anaerolinea sp. | reverse complement strand
CCGCGACGGACTTCTATCGCGGGTTGGCGTTGCTGGTCCGGGGTGGATTGCTCGAGCTGTCGGATGTGTTTGAGCTGCCGATCCAGTGGGAGACCCGCTTTCCCGGCTTGTTGGCATGAATGAGGAGCGCGGCCCGTGATCGTTGATATCACGCGGGAGACACACGGCCAGATCCGCAACCCGGTTTTTGCCCGCTACGCGGCGATGTACCTGGACATTTACGACCGGTACATGGAGCAGGTCCGCGCAACCGGCATCGAGATCGACCCGCACGACTACACCCAGGAAGTCGCACAGAGGCGCGAGCGCCTGCGCCAACGGGGAGCGCACGTGCGCAACGCAGGCCGCAGCGTGTACATCAACGCCATCTCGCCCGCGTGCGTCGCCTGCAAGAAGGGGGTGGGCAGCGCCACGTTTTTCGTCTCGCTGCGCTGCCACCGCGACTGCTATTACTGTTTCAACCCCAACCAGATAGACTATGAGTTCTACAAAACCCACACGCGGGACCTGATTCGGGAGCTGGACGAGATCGCCGCGCAAGGCGGACAGTTGGACTGCCTGGCGCTGACCGGGGGCGAGCCGCTGCTGCACAAAGACGAAGCCCTGGCGTTCTTCCGCCACGCGCGCACGCTGTATCCGGATGCTCATCTGCGCCTGTATACCTGCGGCGATTATGTCGATGAGCCGATCTTGCAGGCGCTGCGAGCGGCCGGGCTGGACGAAATTCGGTTCAGCATCCGCATGCACGACACCCCCAAAGCGCGCGAGTATATCCTGCAGCGCATCGAGCTGGCCCGTCGCTATATCCGGCTGGTGATGGTCGAGATGCCCGTCCCACCCGGCACGCAGGTTGAGATGCGTGCGCTGTTGCAGGAACTGGACCGGATCGGCATCTTCAGCATCAACCTCTTGGAACTGTGTTACCCGCTCATCAACGCGGCGGACTTCAACGCGCGCGGTTTTAAGGTCAAGGCGCGCCCCTTCGAGACTTTGTACGATTACTGGTACGCAGGCGGGGTGCCGGTTGCACGCAGCGAGCTGGAGTGCCTCGACCTGCTCGAGTTTGCGCTGGAGCAGGGGCTATCGATCGGCGTGCACTATTGCTCGCTCGAAAACAAGTTCACCGGGCAGAACTATCAGCAGAACGCCGGCCGCAAGCTGCCGCGTGTGGCGCTGCTGTCCAACCGCGACTACATGCTCAAATCCGCCAAAGTCTTCGGCGACGACATCCCCCGCGTGCTGGACGTGTTCGAGCGGGCTGGCATCCGCGACTACGAGCACGATCCGGCTCACAGCTATCTGGAATTCAGCGTCAGCCACATCCGCACGCTCAAGAAGCTCGACATTGAGATCGGCATTTCGACCGCCACGCTTGAGCAGCGCGAAGACGGTGTCTATTTGCGCGAGCTGAAGATCGACCTGACCACGCCTGCGTGGTTCAAGCCGGCCGACATCTAGAGCGCGTTTGCACTTGACGGAGAGCGGCGGTGTCGAGTGTTCTCGTAGGGGCGATGCCTGCACCGCCCGCTGAACAACTACCGCGCAGTTGACCCCGTAACTGGCACGCGCCGGCGGGAATTGACAGGCCGCCGGAAAACCGGTATTGTGTAGAAAACGATTTCTCAGGGTGCGCGCGGCGCGCGCCGCTGTTCGGGTGAGCGTGTTATGAGGCAGCGCTCGTTCCGTCCGGTCACCATTGCCGAAGTCGCCAGGCACGCGGGCGTTTCTCAGGCAACCGTATCGCGCGTGATCAACGGCAACGCGACCGTTGCCGCCGAGCTTCAGGCCCGGGTTCGTCGCGCCGTCCAGGAATTAGGCTATCAGCCCAACCGTGCCGCGCGGCGCCTTCGCTCGAACGCCAGCCAGGTGCTGGGCTTGATTGTTTCGGACATTCAAAACCCCTATTTCACGGCTGTGGTGCGCGGTGTCGAGGACGCTGCCTACGCGCAGGGCATGGCCGTGTTGCTGTGTAACAGCGACGGTGACCCCGACAAGCAGGCCAGCTATATCCAGGTGTTGCGGGCGGAGCGTGCCGCCGGGTTGATTGTCGCGCCGACGAGCATCCGCGACGGACCGATGCTGATAGAGGTGCGCGCAAACGGCACGCCGGTGGTGCTGCTCGACCGCCAGATTGAAGGCGCGGCTTTCGATAGTGTGGTGGTCGACAATGTGCATGGGGCGGAGATGGCGACCACACACCTGCTGGCACTGGGACGGCGGCGGGTGGCGCTGATCGCGGGCGCGCTCGACACTACAACCGGACGCGACCGGCTGCGCGGCTATCTCCAGGCGCTCGAAGCGCGCGGCGTCCGTTCCGACCCGCAGTTGATCAAAGAAGGGGACTTCAAGTACGACGCCGGCTACATGCTGACCCGCGCGCTGCTGGAGCAGAGTCCACGGCCCGACGCGCTGTTTGTGGCGAATAACCTGATGACCCTCGGCGCGCTCAAGGCTTTGCGGGAAGCGGGAGTGCGTGTTCCGGATGACATCGCGCTGGTTGGGTTCGACGATTTCCCCTGGGCGTCCGAGCTTCAGCCGCCGCTGACGACCGTCGCCCAGCCGACCTACGAGCTGGGCCGCACCGCTGCGCAGCAGCTTTTCGAGCGCCTGCGCGAGCCGGACGCCCCGGCCCGCACACACGTGTTACAAACCCGGTTGGTGGTGCGCGCGTCGTGTGGCGCGCGTCTTTAGCCCCGGTGTACAGGGGCATAGGGATTTTGCAGGCGGCCTGGCCGCCCCTGTGGCTTAGAAGAGGCGAGAAAAACATGTCAGCTTACCAGTTACCCCAGTTACCCCAACCCGAGCCGGTTGGTCCGAACGAGGCCATTCTGGTTGCCAGCGGCGACCTGCGCCTGTCAGCTAACCAGAACTGCTGGCCCGCGCAAGAAGCCATGGAGCGCAAGCTCGTTGCCGCCTTCGCCCGCGAGGGCATGACCGTGCGCCGCGGACATCCGTATGACCCGGTTGAGAAGCACGGGTTCATCTCTTCGCAGCGCATGGGAATGGACATCTTCAAGAACATTCACCCCGATGCGCCTCTGATCGTCGCCGAGGCGGTGTGGCAGTATTCGCATCACGTGCTGGCGGGGCTGCGCAGTCACCGTGGCCCGATTCTCACCGTGGCCAACTGGAGCGGCCAGTGGCCGGGACTGGTTGGGATGCTTAATCTGAACGGCTCGCTGACGAAAGCCGGGGTGCCCTACAGCACAATCTGGAGCGAGAACTTCGACGACGAGTTCTTCATTCGCGGCATCCGCCAGTGGATCCGCGAGGGGCACATCGATCACGACACCAGCCATGTCCGCCCGCTCGATCTCGGTAAGCTGCCCCCCGCCGAAGCCGGGTTGGGGCGCGCGCTGGCCGCACAGCTTGCCGCCGAGAAAGCCATCCTCGGCGTCTTCGACGAGGGCTGCATGGGGATGTACAACGCCATCATCGATGACGAACTGCTCAACCCAATGGGCATCTACAAAGAGCGCCTGAGCCAGTCCGCGCTGCTGGCGGCGATGCGCACCGTGAGCCGGTCCGAGGCGCAGGCTGTACGCGACTGGCTCGACCGTCGCGGCGTAACGTTCAAGACCGGCACCGATCCGGCTACCGAACTGACGGATGACCAGATT
Organism: Anaerolinea sp.; assembly: GCA_020725705.1. Lineage (GTDB taxonomy): Bacteria > Chloroflexota > Anaerolineae > Aggregatilineales > Aggregatilineaceae > DYGX01. The sequence goes on along the minus strand of DYEN01000374.1, from coordinate 1,739 downwards.
CTTGAGCAGTGCCAGATGTACATCGCGGCGGTGCGCATGGCGGACGCCTTCGGCTGTGCGGCGATCGGCATTCAGTACCAGCAGGGGCTAAAGGACATGGCGCCCGCGTCCGATCTGGTTGAAGGGCTGCTCAATAACCCGGATCGCCCACCGGTCTATCATGCCGATACGGGCGAAGAGCTTTACCCCGGCGAGGCTTTGCCGCACTTCAACGAAGTCGACGAAGGGGCGGCGGTGGACGCGCTGGTTACCAACCGCATCTGGACGGCGCTGGGGCTGGATCCATCGACCACGCTCCACGACGTGCGCTGGGGCGAGCACTACACCGGTCACGGCGTGGACGATTACGTCTGGGTGTTCGAGATCTCGGGCGCGGCGCCTGCGTCGCACTTCATCGGCGGGTATGCCGGCGCGAGCAGCGAGCGCCAACCGCCGATGTACTTCCCCTATGGCGGCGGTACGCTAAAGGGCATCAGCAAGCCGGGCGAGATTGTCTGGAGCCGGGTGTTCGTCATGGACGGCGCGCTGCACGCGGACATCGGGCGCGGGCATGTTGTCGAACTTCCGCAGGAAGAAACCGAGCGCCGCTGGCAGGCGACCACGCCACAGTGGCCGATCATGCACGCCGTGCTGCACGGCGTAACCCGCGATCAGATGATGGCGCGGCACAAGGCGAATCATGTCCAGGTGGTCTACGCGCCGGACGCGACGATCGCCGACCGGGCGCTGGCTGCCAAGGCGGCGATGTTCGACGCGATGGGCGTGACCGTCCACCTGTGCGGGGATGTGCGCGTCGGTTGAGGTTGCCGCCGGCGCGGCTTGTTGGTAAGATTCGAGCACACAACATGACCTTCGGGGCAGGGTGAAATTCCCGACCGGCGGTAGGGCGCTGCTCAGGCTGGCGCCAAGCCCGCGACCCGAGTCACCGGCACCCCGCTGAAGGGGCGCTGGTGCGCGCGGCGGCTCGTCCGTTGCGCCGGTGGATCTGGTCCGAAGCCAGAGCCGACGGTGAAAGTCCGGATGGGAGAAGGTCCTCTGCAGAGCGCAGACGGTGCAGCTCGTTCCGTCCGTTGCAGGCTATGTGCTATGCGCGGATGGCGGGCGCGGCGGCACAGTTGGCGTGCGCTCCTGTCGGAACCCCTGCCCCGAATAGCCACGTTCGGGGCTTTTGTGTTGAGATGGGAGCGCCTTCTATGCGTACTCAGCGAGCGACAGGTACTTCCCGCACGCGACTGATTGCGGCGGTGGCCTTGCCGATCATAGCGGCTGTGCTCGCCGCGTCGATCTGGCTGACGCGTGATGATAACGCCGCGCAGGATGCAGACCTGACCCCTGTCACCCTGTTCATGAGCTATATCCCCAGCGTGCAGTTTGCGCCGGTCTATGTGGCCGACCACCGGGGATACTTCGCCGACGAGGGGATCGCCGTCACCTTCGAGCACAGCCTGAACGAGGCGGACGGGATCGACCGACTGGCGGTAAACGATTTGCAGTTCGGGCTGGCGAGCGGTGAGCAGGTGCTGCTCGCCCGCGCGAGTGGCCGCCCGCTGGTCTATGTTTTCGCCTGGTATCACCGCTTCCCGGTTGGAATCGCCGCGCCGAAACAGCTTGGGATCACGCACCCCGAAGACCTGGCCGGGCGGGTAGTGGGCATCCCGGCCATCTACGGCGCGAGCTACATCGGCTTGCGGGCGCTGCTGGACGCGGCGGGCCTGACAGAAGCGGACCTGGCCGAGCTG
>DYEN01000373.1 GCA_020725705.1 Anaerolinea sp. | reverse complement strand
GCGGAGACCGGCGAGCTGCTGGCGCTGGTCGGCAGCGTGGACTATTGGAATGCCGGGATCGACGGCAACTACAACGCCGCTCTTGCGCTGCGGCAGCCCGCCTCGGTCTTCAAGCCATTTGTCTATACGGCGGCGTTTCTGCAGGGGCCGCTGCCGGGCTATCCGAACGGGATCACGGCGGCGACGATGACCTACGATGTGGCAATGGAGTTCGACAACGGCGGACAGCCGTACACGCCGGTGAATATCGATCGCCAGTATCACGGCCCGGTGAGCGTGCGTTCGGCTTTGGCAAACTCGTATAACGTCCCGCCGGTGCAGCTGGCGAGCATGATCGGGCTGGGGCCAATCGTGCGCGTCGCGCACCGCCTGGGCATTACGTCGCTCAACGAGCCGGATCGCTACGGGTTGGCGCTGGCGTTGGGCAGTGCCGAAGCCTCACTGCTGGATCTCGCCTACGCCTACAACGTCTACAACACCGGCGGCTATATGGTCGGGATGCCCGTCCACAAGAATCAGGCGATCCCGGGCCGGCGAACGCTGAACCCGGTCGCTGTGTTGCGCATCGAGGATGCGGATGGCACGGTGTTGTGGGAATATGGGCAGGAGACCGGAACCTTCCAGCGCCGCCTGATTCTGGAGCCGGCGCTGGCCTACATCATAACCGATATCTTGGCCGACCAGGCGGCACGTGAGCCGGCGTTTGGAGCCGATAGCGCGCTGAACCTGTCGCGCCCGGCGGCGGTCAAGACCGGCACGACCAACGACAACCGCGATAGCTGGACAGTCGGGTACACGCCGCAGCTTGTCGTCGGCGTGTGGGTTGGGAACAACAACAATCACTCGATGAACGATGTCACCGGCTCGACCGGCGCCGCCCCGATCTGGCACGCGGTGATGGAGTATGCGCATGCCCGCGACGACCTGCCTGTGCTGACCTGGCCGCGCCCGCACACCGTTGTTGACCGGATGGTCTGCCAGATCTCCGGATTGTTGCCTACGCGCTACTGCCCGCAGCGCCACGAGTTGTTCTATGTCGATCCGGTGACCGGGGTCGATACGCAGCCGGTCCAGACAGACACCTACTGGCGTGCCTATGCGGTCAACCGCTGCTCAGGCAAGCTGGCGACGGCGTCCTCGCCGCCAGGATGTGTCGAGAACGCGCCCTATTTTGATTATCCTGCCGAGGTTCGTGCCTGGGCGCGCGAGACCGGCCAGCCGATGCCGCCCACCGAATACGACACCGAGGGCGATGTCTCGCCGCTGAGTCCGGTCGAGATCACCCGGCCCGGCTATCTGGCACGCGTGAGCGGGCAGGTTGAAGTCTGGGGCACGGTGCTGGACGACGACCTGGCGTATTACCAGCTTGCCTATGGTGCCGGGATGCAGCCGGACGTCTGGAACGTGCTGGTCGAAGCGGGCACGGAGACGGGCCGCGATATCCGCCTGGCGGTGTGGGACACGGCACCGCTGAGCGACGGGGCGGTCTACACCCTGCGCCTGACGCTGGTGCGCCAGGATAAGAGCATTGAGAGCGCGTATGTGACGGTGACGGTCGACAAGCAGCCGCCGTCGGTGGCACTGGTTGCTCCGGGCGATGGCGATGTGTTCCGGGTGGGCGATCTCTACGTCACGCTGACTGCCGAGCCAACGGATAACCTGCAGGTGACGCAGGTTGAGTTCTATGCCGACGGGGATCTGTTCGAGACGCGTGACGAGTGGCCGTACCGCGTGCGGTGGCCGATCGGTGGCCCCGGTGAGCACACCTTCCAGGCCATTGCCTACGACGCCGCCGGCAACAGCGCGCTTTCGGCGCCGGTGGCAATCCGGATTATTGAGGACGGCGACTGAAAACCTTTTCCTTTGCATGCAACATTTCATTTACGTTGACATGGAATTTAATCCATGCTATATCATGGCTATTGCACGAGTTCGGTGCCTTGTCAACACGATGATTGACGATAGGTCCATGAGCGACGATCTCATCCTAAACAAGTCCGAGGGCCAGCGCAGCCCAAAGAGCAAACTGCGTTCCCGGTGTCCCGCCTGCGGCGCGTGGGTTAACCTGCGCGACACGATCGAAGTCTGGGATCTCGTGAACTGTCCGGAGTGCGACGCACTGCTAGAGGTCATTGACCTACGCCCGCCGACGCTCGATTACGCGAGCAGTGACGAAGAAGACGAGGAATGGGACGAGGACTGGGAGGAAGACGAGTAAGACAAGCGCCTGTCGGAAAGGCGTGTTCACCAACCTCGGAATGGACCGGGCCCCTGACGTGTTTTGTTGGGGGCTTTTTTTGTGGCTGTTGCGGTGGGATGCGCCGGATGAGAGTGGTAAAATCGGTCTGATCGGGCTGATGTGAAGGAGTACAGAATGCATATCCTGGTTTCCAACGATGATGGGGTTATGGCGCCGGGGATCGTGGCATTGGCCCGCGCCATGGTGCCGCTTGGCAAGGTAACGGTGGTGGCCCCATCCGATAACCAGAGCGCCGCCGGGCATCGCAAGACCATGCACAAGCCGCTGCGTGTCAACCGGGTCAAGTTTCCGGTCGAGGGAGTGACGGCCTATTCGACATCCGGTTCCCCGTCGGATTCGGTTGCGCTGGCGTTGTTGGGCTTTATCGCCGAGCCGATCGATCTGGTTGTTTCGGGCATCAATCGCGGTCCGAACCAGGGGCAGGACCTGACCTACAGCGGCACGGTTTCAGCCGCGTTCGAGGCTGTTATCTGGCGCAAGCCGGCGGTGGCGTTCTCGTTGTGCGATCATTCCGAGGATGCGGAATACGACGCGGCGGCAGAGATCGCGCGGCAGGTGGTGGCGCTCAAGTTGTACGAAAACCTGCCCCCGCTGACGCTGCTCAATGTGAACGTCCCGGCGTTGCCGCTGGACGAGATACGCGGTTTTAAGATCACGCGCCAGGGGCTGCGCCAGTACAATGACGAGCTGGTCGAACGCCTGGATCCGTCGGGCCGCCCGTACTACTGGATCGGGGGTGGGGCGCCCACTGGCGATGTGACAGAAGAAGGCACGGACCTCTGGGCGACCGATCAGGGCTATGTGTCGATCACGCCGATCGATCTGGACATGACCAGCTACGCGGTGATCAAAGACCTGGAAGCGCGCGGGATCGCCGAGTTGAAAATCGCGCTGTAGACCGCGCCGCCGACGAGCGCCCTTGCGCCCGCGCGAGATCGAGTCTTGTTGTCGGCGGATCGGTATGCTACAATGCTGCGCCGGGCCGGCGTGCGGGGGGACCTGGCGCACGGTCCGAAAACCACATATCGGGACTCCGCGTGTGTTGTCCGGCTGGCGAGCCGGATTGCGGCGGGGGATGAACGATATGAACGCCAAACACAGTCAGGAGGATATTCCATCATGTCCGTTGTCTCCATGAAGGCATTGCTGGAGACGGGCGTCCACTTCGGCCACCGCGCGCGCAAGTGGAACCCCAAAATGAAGCCGTACATCTTCACCGAGCGTAACGGCATCCACATCATCGACCTGCAGCAGACGCTGGCCTATATGAACGAGATCTACGCCATGGTGCGCGATATTGTCGCCGATGGCGGGACGGTCCTGTTTGTCGGCACCAAGCGCCAGGCGCAGGAAACGATCGCCCAGGAAGCGACGCGCTGCGGCATGCCCTATGTCAACCAGCGCTGGCTGGGCGGCACGCTGACCAACTGGCGGACCGTCCGCGAGCGGCTGGAGACGATGAAGCGCCTGGAGCGCCAGCGTGAAGAGGGCGTGTTTGACCGGCTGACTAAGAAAGAGCAACTGCTGCTGGATCGCAAGATTGACAAGCTTCATCTGCGTTTTGGCGGCATCCGCAACATGACCCGCCTGCCGGACATCCTTTACGTGGTCGACGTGCGGCGCGAGGTGACGGCGGTCAAGGAAGCCAACATTCTCAACATCCCGGTGATTGCGCTGGTGGACACGAACTGCGATCCGGATCCGATCGACTATGTCATCCCGGCAAACGACGACGCGATCCGCGCGATCCGCCTGCTGACCAGCAAGATTGCCGATGCGGTGCTGGAAGGGATTGCGCTGCGCAAGACCCGGATGGACGAGGAAGAATACGAAGAAGCGGACGTCGATTTCGTCAGCGCCATGGCCGATATCGAAGACGACGAGGCGTATCTTGGCGAGGCCACGCTTGCCAAGCTGCGCAGCGGCCATCTGGACTTTGACGACGACCTGGAAGAAGATGACGACGACCTGGACAGCGTCGATTACGACGAAGAAGAAGAGAGCGAGGACGAGTAACGCATGGCCCAGATCACGGCACAGATGGTCAAAGAACTGCGCGAGATGACCGGCGTCGGTCCGCTGGAGTGCAAGAACGCGCTGGAGCAATTCGAAGGTGACCTGCAGAAGGCGGCGGATTACCTGCGTGAAAAGGGTCTGGCGAAGGCCGCGAAGAAATCGGATCGCGCCACCAATGACGGCATCATTCACGCCTACGTGCACCACAACAACCGGCTCGGCGTGCTGCTGGAGCTGAACTGCGAGACGGACTTTGTCGCCCGCACCGAGCAGTTCCGCACGCTGGCGAACAACATCGCGCTGCAGATCGCCAACCTCGGCGCGCAGTACGTTCGCCGCGAGGATATTCCGAGCGCGGTGATTGAGGCCGAGCGCGAGCTTCAGCGTCGCCGTGCTCTGGAAGAGGGCAAGCCGGAGAACGTGGTCGATCGCATCGTGGACGGGCGTATGGAGAAGTTCTACGAGGAGCTGGTGCTCTTCGAGCAGCCCTTCATCAAAGACGACTCGGTGACCATCGGCGACCTGGTCAAGCAGGCCATCGCCGAGCTGGGCGAGAACATCACCGTGAGCCGGTTCGCTCGCTTTGCCATCGGTGAATCCGGCGATACGCAGTAGAGGGCCGGCGAGTTGTAACGTTGTCGGGGGATGAGGAGTGAAGCCTGATCCCCCTTTTTTACGCATCAAGACCGGCGCGATGAAGTGCGCGGGGTGCAGAGGCGAGGAGCGATGTCGAACGAAGAGCAGCGTCCTTACTATCGTCGGATCATTCTGAAGCTGAGCGGCGAGGCGCTGGCCGGCCCGGAAGGCTTCGGAATTGACCCGGATCAGGTCGCGATCATTGCCGAGAAGATCAAAGCCGTCCACGCGATCGGGGTGCAGGTCGGGCTGGTGATCGGCGCCGGTAACCTCTGGCGGGGCAATCGCGGCGTCCAGCGCGGCATGGCACAGGCAACAGCCGATCACATGGGGATGATCGCCACCGTGATGAACGCGCTGGCGCTCCAGGACGGCCTGGAGCGGATCGGCGTGCCGACGCGGGTCCAGACTGCCGTAATGATGAACCAGGTCGCCGAGCCGTACATCCGGCTACGCGCCATCCGCCACATGGAAAAGGGCCGCGTAGTCATTATCGCCGGTGGAACGGGAAACCCCTATTTCACCACGGACACTGCGGCTGCTCTGCGGGGGATGGAAGTCAACGCCGAAGTCATCATCAAGGGTACGCAAGTCGATGGAGTCTACAGCGAGGACCCGAAGGTTAACCCGGCAGCGCGCCGCTTCGAGCGCCTTTCCTACTCCGAGGCGCTGGAATATCGCGTGCGGGTGATGGACCTGACGGCGATTACCCTGTGTATGGACCACCATTTGCCCCTGATCGTCCTGAACATCTGGGACGATCACAGCCTGATCGACGCGGTCATGGGCCGCAAAGTGGGCACGCTAATCGACGGAAGCTAAGCGCGATCGGGCAATGTGCCGGGCGAACAAAAACAGCTTCTTGCAGCGGCGCAGGAAGCTGTTTGTTTTCCGGGGAGAGTGGTTATCGCGCGAGCGTGTTAGCCGGATGTGCTGTCCAGGACGGCATCGACCACAAACTGGTAATCGATCACCCGCGCCGCGTTCGCCAGGGCCACGTCGCGCGGCAGCCCTGGTTGGGGTTCGTCGGGCCGCATAACGTTGCGCAGCGGCAGAACGGATGCGGTCGGGGGAATGGCATCGGTGTCCAGCGTTTGGAGTTCGGCGGCATAGTCCAGCACCTGCGAAAGCTGCCCGGCGTACAGTTCAATCTCTTCCTCGGTGAGTTGCAGCCGGGCCAGTTCGGCGATGTGCATAACTGTCTCTCGATCGATCTTCACAGGTACTTTGCTCCGGTACAGCTTGTCGGCGTAATAAGGAAATTATAGCGCGTCCGGTACCCGTTTGAAAGCGCGCCCGGCAGCCAAAGCTGGCGCGATCCGGCGAGACTCCGTACAATCCCGCTAGAGTGCAGCCTGACGGCTATACCCGCTTCGGGATCATGTGCCTGCCGTGAGCCGAGAACGCCCGTATCGCACCCTCAGCCAGCGCCATATCTGGCGCAGCCCCTGGTACAGCCTGCGTCAGGACCGGCTTCAGGCCGCCGACGGCAGCCTGGCCGTCTATCATGTGGTTGACAAACCGGGGGCAGTGTGGATCGTGCCGGTCACCGCGGACGGGCATCTGGTGATGATCGAGCAGTATCGCTATCCGGTGGACGACTGGTGCCTGGAGATCCCCGCGGGGAGTATCGAGCCGGGCAACACTCCCGAAGCAGCCGCGGTGCGGGAGCTGGCCGAAGAAGTGGGCGGCTTTGCGCGCGCCTGGACGTTCGTGGCGCGGTTCTACAGCCTGAACGGAATTTCAAATCAGATCGCGCACGTGTATGTGGCGTGGGATGTGGTGCTGGGGCTGCCTCAGCGCGAAGCGACCGAGCATATCACCGTTCACCGTGTCCCGGTTGACGAAGCGCTGCGTATGGCTGCGGCGGGTGAGATCAGCGACGGGCCGAGCGCGCTGGCGCTGCTGCTCAGCGAGCGAGTTCTGCGCTCCCGCGGCGAAGAGGAGAACGGATGATGCGCGGGGTAGGGTGGCTTGTGCTGGCGCTGGCGATCTTGGTGTTGTCTGCCTGCGGGGAAGAGGCGCCCCCCGTCCCGCCCGATCCGCCCGTTTTGACCGGGTTTGACGCGCTGCCGAAGCAGCTTGCCACCGTCGTGCTGACACCCACGCCCAGCCCGGTCCTGGTCGGCGCGCCGGCGTCCGGCCTTGCGTATCCGACCAACACGCCCGCGCCGCCGCGTCCCACGCCGACGCTCACCCCCTATGTGGGCATTTTCCTCGGGCGGCCCACATCCGAGAGCGGCGAGGCGCTCGCAGACGACATTCCCACACTTGCCCCGTTCGTCGTTGGGCCGCTGGGGGGATCGGGCTTGCTCGGCGGGTTGGCCGGCGACAGCCTGACGGATTGTACGCTGACCCCGGACCCGGTATTCCTCGCCAGCTACACGGCTGACGCCGCGTTGCAGGAGCGCCTCGGGTGTCCGGTCGCCATGGGTCGGGTCGAGCAACTGGCTGCCCAGCCGTTCGAGCGCGGCGCGATGTACTGGCGACAGAACGGCCAGATCTACGCGCTGGCGGCGAGCGGCCAGTTGTGGCAGGTGACCGATGCCTGGCACGAAGGCCTGCCCTCTGACGACCCGGCGTTCAGCCCGCCGGCCGGTCTGGTTCAGCCCGTGCGCGGGTTCGGGCTGGTCTGGCGTACGAACGCGGCCATTCGGGATGCGCTGGGGTGGGGCGTGCAGCCCGAAGCGCTAATCAGCGGCTACTGGCAGGACTTTGAGCGCGGCGCCATGCTGCAAGGGCTGTCCGGTCAGATCGTCGCGCTGTTTCCGGCAGAAGGGCAGTACGCCGGCCCCCTGCTGCGCTAGACGGCTACAGCTTCCGGTCGCCCAGCACGGGGAAGACGCGGCGTACCTCTTTGACGCGCTCAAGTTCGAGCGCCACCGTGTAGACACCTTCCGGTTCGCCAACTTCCAACACGATCTCGCCCCAGGGATCGACCACCATGGAATGGCCGAAATAGTGCGTGCCGTCGTCTTCGTCCTCGCCGGTGCGGTTGACGGCGATCATGTAACACTGGTTCTCGATGGCGCGCGCCCGCAGGAGCGTCCGGTAGTGATCCAGGCGGGGGTTCGGCCACGCCGACGGGATGATAACCACATCCGCGCCGTCGTCGGCATACCGCCGAAACAGCTCCGGAAAGCGCAAATCATAGCAGATGGCAAAGCCCGTCCGTCCCCAGGGGAGATCCAGCGCGAGCGGCGCTTCGCCGGGTACCAGCCATTTATCTTCGCCGGCGTGCCGGAACAAATGGATCTTGCGATAGGCTCCCATGATCCCGTTGACCGGTGAAACCACGGCCACGGTGTTGTAAATTCCCATGCCGCGCTTTTCGTAGAGCGAACCGAAGATATGCACATTGTGCTGGCGGGCCAGCGCGGCCACCTGGGCAAACAGCCCGCCGCTGAGGTTGCTGGCGATCTCGCGCCCTTTTTCGAACGCACTTCCGGCGTCCCACAGCTCGGGGAACACGACCATGTGAGCGCCGTTCTGCGCGGCGTGCGCGGTGAATTCCTGCATCCGCGCCCAGTTGGTGCGGGGCAAGCCTTTCCGCACATTCATTTGCGCCAGCGATACGGTCAACGTGCTCATACGTGACGTCCTTTCCAGGCGAAGAGCCAGAAATTACACGGCAGCCCGCTCGCGCCAGAACTCGATGGCAGCGTCAGCGGCTGCTTCGGCGGACAGGCGCGAGGTGTCCAGGGTGACCAGGCCAAGCCCCAGGACGGCCTGCTCGCGTTTGAGGCGGCTCAGGATGGTTGCCCGGTTGTACGGGTTGTGGAACCAGGCACCCCGCGCCACATGCAGCCGCCGAAGCTGCTCGTTAAGCGGGCAGGTCAGGCACAGAATGACACCCGCCTCGGCCAGTCGCTGGCGGTTGACATCTTCCAGCATGGCCGGGCCGGGGATGATCAACACCGATTGCCGCCGCAGCACCATCTGCCCGATGACCTCGGCCTCCAGCGCTTTGAGGCGCGCCTCGCCAAAAAGCTGGCGGATCTCCTCGGCGGACTGGCCTTCACGGGCGAGGATCTCGTTCTCCAGATCGAAGACCTCGACCCGCAGACGCTCGCTGACCAGGCGGCCAACGGTGGTCTTGCCAACCCCTTTGGGGCCGGTCAGGATCAGATTGAAGTAGGGCGCGGCTTCGAAGAGCGTCATGTGCGCCTGTGTCCGTTTCGCCAGCCGGGATACCACTCGTCGAGTAGCGGAAGAAGCTCGCGCAGGTCGTGAATTGTGCCATCGGGGACGATGCGTGGATCGGGCTGTTGCTCGTCCGTCAGGTTTGCGCGCCAGACAGCGCGCATCCCCGCGCTCTGCGCGCCGAGAACGTCCGCTTCGAGGTGGTCGCCGACAAAGATCGCCTCATGCGGCGCGGCGCCAAGCCGGTGCAGCGCCAGCTCGAAAATACGCGGATCGGGCTTGAGATAGCCTGCGTCGATGGCCGAGATGCGGCAGGTCGGGAAGTAGTCCAGCAGCCGGACGTGCTCCAATTCGCGATCGCGCAGGGCCATCGACTGCGAGGCGTTGGTGATCAGGCCAAGCGCGACGCCGTGCGCCCGGAGCTGTTCCAGTACTTCGGGCACTTCGGGGTAGATCTGCAGGTTGGCGTGCGGCTGCCAATCGTAGGCTTCTGCCAACAGTTCGGGTGTCAGGCGCTCTTCGGGGATGCCGCACGCGGCGAGGGTGCGCTTCAGGACGCCCATGTGATCGACCGGAACCCAGGTGCGGGTTGCGTCGGCCCACGCCTCGTCCAGAGCGTGCACAAACCGCTCTTGCAGGCTGTCGAGCGTGATCCCATTCCACGGCTGGATACGGGCCGCGATGGTATCGTACAGCGTCGTCAGCCGGCGGCGCAGTTCGGTCTGCCACGGTCCGGTCGCTTCCCAGTCCAGAAGTGTGTTATCCAGGTCGAACAGAACGGCTTTCAGCATCAAGGCTTTCGTCCTTCTCGTGGTGTGCTCGCCGCGAATGTAGCACGCCCGTGCGGAAGTAGCAATGGCGAGGTCAGTCTTGCATCATCCGGTGATACGCAGCGACAGTCTGCCGGGCGATCTGCTCCTGCGTGTACTGCGCCAGCACACGCGCGCGGCCTCGCTGCCCCAGGTCGCGGCGCAGGGCGGGGGCGTGCAGAAGCTGCAGCAGGCACCCGGCCAGTTGCTCCCGGTCACCTTCGGGGAAGACCAGCCCGGCGTCGCCGATGACATCGGGAATCGCGCCGCTGGACGAGCCGACCACCGGCACTTCCGCCGCCATCGCCTCGATGATAACGCGCCCGAACTGCTCCTTCCAGTTTGGGCGGGTCAGCGAAGGGACGGCCAGAACGTCGATGGACCGGTAGAAGGCGGGCATCGCAGTCGAAGGCAGCGTGCTGAAACGCACGCGATCCCCGATTCCGAGGTCAGCCGCCAGCCGGGCCAGTGTGTCGCGCTCCGGTCCATCCCCGACGATCTCGAGGCGCCACGCGTCATGCGGGAGCCGGGCGAGCGCGTGCAGCAGGTCGGCCCCGCCTTTTTCCTCGCGCAGCCGCCCTACAAAGCCGACAACGAAACTGCCCGGATCGCGCGGGTGGGGAGGCGGTGTGAAGATCGCCGGATCGACACCAAATTGTGGCACGATCGCCAGCGGTCCGTAGTAGCCTTTGACACGCCACACTGCCGCCGCGCTGGATGTGCCCATGAGGGCAAAGTCCACCGAGCGCAGCACCCACCGCTCCAGCCAGCGGATGGGCGGCGGATAGGCCCGGTTGATGTTCTGCCAGCTAAAGAACAGGGTACGCGCTCCGGACCGGCGTGCGTGCCACAGGGCGTGCCAGGTCGCCAGGTTATAGGGTTCTTCGTCGATGTGCACGATGTCGGGCCGGAAGGCACGCAGCTCGTCGCCGAAGCGGGGAAAGTAGTGGATGTGGAAGTGCCCGTTGAAGCGGATCGGTGTTGTGCGCAGATCGTAACCCTCGGTGTACACGCGCTCCAGCGCCAGTACCCCGCGATCGTCGCGCCAGCTTGGCGGCACCAGCACGCGCAACTCGATTCCCGGCAGGCGTGCCATTTCTTCGAGCTTGCGCTGGTAGGCGCCCACCACACACGCCTTGGAGAGCATCAGCACACGCATGAATGTGCGAACTCCTGCGGAAACAGTTGGCGCGCCTGACCGCCCGCCGAGCCGGCGCGTGGTCAGTCAACGCTCAGATTGTACACGTCGCGGCGATTCCAGCCAGACTCCTCGGCGACAGCGCGCGCGGCGGCGCTGCGCGGTTCGCCGCGGGCAAGCCGCTCCTGCAATGCTTGCCGGACGGCGCGCTCGTCCCACGCTGCAGCCGGCGGGGCTTCGGACGCGCCGCCGATGACCAGTGTAATCTCGCCACGTGGCGGGTGAGCGCGGAAGTGGTCGGCCAGCGTGCTCAGCGTGCCCCGGCGCAGTTCCTCGTGCAGCTTGG
>DYEN01000372.1 GCA_020725705.1 Anaerolinea sp. | reverse complement strand
GGGCGCGGCGTGCGGGTGGGCTGAGGCGTGGTCGGCGCGGGCGCCGACGGGGTAAACGTCGCGCGCGGCAGATCGGTCGGCGCCGGCGTGGTGCTCGGTGTGGCGGTAGCCGTCGGCTCTTCGTCGCCGCCGAGCAAGAGCATGGTCGCCACACCAACCGCCGCCAGGAACAGCACAGAAAACAGCGTGAACAGAATGATCGCGGGCCGGTTCATCGTGCGCTCGATCCTTTCTTCGCCGCAAGGCCGGATGCCGTGCGATCATTATAATCCTGCCGCGCGTATAACAGTACCGGTGCGGCGCACCGGGTTGCTGCGCCGTTTGACAAAATCGGGCGAGTTGATCACACTCCGTGCCCGTGCTGCAATGCGCTACCCCTCACCAGCCTGATTCTGTGACGCTGTGGCTGAATTGCCAGGAGATGACAGCGATGTTCGAAGGGACGCTTGTCGATCTCGTTCCGTTCGAGGACGATTTCGCAACCTATATGGAAAGCTGGATGAACGAAGAGGCATGGTTCCGCGCCCGCCTGTGGGACCGCCGCGAGCCGTCTCCGGAGGAGGCGGTCAGGAAATTCATCGAGAAGATGGAGAAGAACGAGCACGGCCAGTTGATCGGTTTCCAGACCAAGGCGGGCGACCCGATCGGCGGCCTGATCTTCGACCATGAGTGGACGCGCGTGCGCAAAGTGGAGATCACGTTCTTCGCCGGCGACCCCCGTTATGAAGGTTCTGACGAGCTGCTGGACGGTCTGCTGATGCTTGCCCGCTATTGTTTCGAGACGCGCAACATGCACCGGCTGGACACCCTGGCGCTGGCCTTCGACGAGGCGAAGATCGACATCCTGCGCCGTGCCGGGTTTGTGCACGAGGGCACGCTGCGTCAGCACATCCGCTGGGACGGCGATTATGTGGACGTCGAGCTTTTCGGTTTGCTGGAAGACGAATGGCCGGGCTATGCCGCCAAAGTCGAGGCGCTCAACCTGCAGCCGAGCGGGCTGGAGCCAAAACCCAAACCGGAAAAGAAGCCCGACGACGAGAAGAAGCCTGCATCCTAACACACACGAGGAGAGGAGATCGCACCATGCTTGAAGGTTTGCTGGTCGATCTGGTTCCCTATAGTAAGAAGTTCCTGGAACTGGAACACATCTGGCGCAACAACGAATCGGCCTTCTGGAGCAGCGGCGGCGAACGGTACATCGTCTCGCGCGTCGCCATCCGGCGCAAAGCCGAGGAATGGGCCGAGGAAGCCGAGCGGCTGGGTCCGGCGCGGCCCATGATGTTCGGTATGCAGACCAAAGACGGCACGCCGATTGGCTTCTTCGCGATCACCTGGCTGCTGCCGCACCACCGCGTGGGGTTACTTGGGGTCCGCATCGGCGACCCCAACTACTGGGGCCGGGGCTATGGGACGGATGCGCTGCTGCTGATCATCGAGTTCGCGTTCGACTGGCTGGATTTGCGCAAGGTCTGGCTGGCGACGACCAGCGCCAACGAACGCGTGATGCGCCAGATGGACCGGGTCGGCTTTGTGCTGGAAGCCCGCGAGCGGCGCGCCTCGCTGATGGACGGCGTCTGGGTGGACGGGCTGCTGTACGGCATGCTGCGCGAGGAATGGCCGGGCCGCGAGGCGCTGGTCGAACGCCTGGGGCTGCACCCCGTGGAGCAGGACGATGTTCGGTAGCGGCGTGCTGGTCGATCTGGTCCCCTATGGCCAGCGATTCCTGGACCTGGAGCACGAGTGGCTGAACGGCGAGGGCGTGTTCTGGTGGGCGGTTGGCGGACGGTGGTTTGTCACGCGCGCCGGGCTGGAGATGGATCGGCGTGAACAGCAGGATGATACCGACGAGCGCATACGTTTCGGCGTGCAAACCAAGGACGGCACGCCGATCGGCCTGATCGGCATCAACTGGCTTGCCGCCCATCACCGGACCGGGTTGCTCACCGCGTTCATCGGCGATCCGGCCTACTGGGGTGGCGGCTATGGCACGGACGCGCTGCTGCTGATCGTCGACTATGCCTTTGTGTGGCTCGACCTGCGGCGCGTCTGGCTGATGACTATGAGCCTCAACGCACGGGTGATGCGCCAGATGGAGAAAGTCGGCTTTCGGCTGGAAGGCTGCCGCCGTCAGGCGACCTGGGCCGATGGCGCGTGGCACGACATCCTGGTTTATGCACTGGATCGCGACGACTGGCCGGGCCGCGAGGCGCTGGTGGCGCGGCTGGGATTGGCCGCGCAGAACTGAGGGGCCTTATGTTCGAAGGACTGCTGGTAGACCTCGTTCCTTACGGCAAGGCTTTTCAAGAGCAGGAACACCGCTGGCTCAACAACGAGTCCACGTTTTGGGGCACGGCCGGCGATCGCTTGATCGTGTCCAGGGCGGCGGTCGAGCGCTGGCAGACCGAGCGCCAGAACGACGGGAACCGGCCGGACGGCGGCTCAATCTGGTTCGGAATTCGTTCCAAGGCCGGCGTGCCGCTGGGCGACATTGAGCTGGGGTACATCTCGCCGCATCATCGCATGAGCATGATCGGCGTCGGTATCGGCGAGCCGGAATACTGGGGCGGCGGCTATGGCACAGACGCGCTGCTGCTGATCATGGAGTACGCCTTCAACTGGCTGGGCCATCACCGCCTCTGGCTGCACACAATGGGCAGCAACGTGCGTATGCAGCGCGCGGCTATAAAGGTAGGCTTCCGCGAGGAAGCGCGGCGGCGCCGGTTCTGGCTGGCAGATGGTCAATGGACCGATGACGTAATCTATGGTTTGCTGCGCCGGGAATGGCCGGGCCGCGAGGCTATGATCGGACGGCTGGGGCTGCTCGCCCGCCGGGAGCCGTGACCATGCTCGAAGGGTTGCTGGTCGATCTGGTGCCATATGGGCGGGTGCATCAGGCGCAGGACCACGCCTGGTGGAACGGCGAGTCGTCCTTCTGGGCGAGCATGGGCGAGCGCGAGATCATCTCGCGCGCGGCGGTCGAGCGCAGGCACAGCGAGTGGGTTGAGTCGGACCGACCCAGGACGGGTGTCGCGTTTGGCGTCCAGACCAAAGACGGGGTGCCAATCGGCTATTTCGGGATCAATTTCCTGAGCTATCATCACCGCGTCGCCAACCTGGGCGCGAACATCAGCGAGCCGAGTTATTGGGGTGGCGGCTATGGCACGGACGCGCTGCTGTTGATCGTCGACTATGCCTTTGATTGGCTCGATATGCGTCGTGTCTGGTTGAGCACCATGAGCCTGAACGCTCGTGTGCTGCGCCAGATGGAGAAAGTCGGGTTTGTGCTCGAAGGGCGGTGTCGCCGGACGGCGCTGGCCGACGGGCAGTGGTATGACGAGGTGATCTATGGTCTGCTGCGCGAGGAATGGCCGGGCCGCGAGGCCATGATCGGGCGGCTGGGGCTGCGCGCCCGTTGAGGGCGCCGGGCGGCAGACATACCACCGGGGCGGGCGCAGGCTCGCCCCGGCTGATGCGAGGGATTCGGAAGCCGGGCGGTTTCGTGGCAGAATCACGCCGGAGCACGGGAGCCCGCCCGCGCAGAGCGGGTGCGACGAAGGAGTCCGGCGATGAACAGATCGATCGTGGGTTTGCTGGTTGGCGCGGTGCTGGCGCTGGGCGGCGCGCTTCCTGCGCTGGCGCAGCCGCCGCAGCCGGCCATTATCGCGTTTGAAAGCTCGCTGGATGCGCTGACGCTCGACGAGGCCGAGGCGGGCGCGCGGACAACCGAGCTGTCCTGGTTCACCGCCAACATGACCGAGGGCTACCGCCTGCGGCTGCTGAGCTATCGCCGGGGCGCGTGGGAGCCGGTCTTTGGCGAAGACAGCGTCCCGTTGGAGCCAAACGGCTCGCGCGTGGTGACCGTCCAGCACCCGCTGACGTTCGCCGCGCCGACCTATCTGCTCTCCATCGTGGACGCGCAGCAGCGCGTCATTGACCAGCGCACGCTCACCATCCCGTACGACGTGGCTTCCGTCGAGGGGCCGCCGGTCATCGAGCACTTCGCGGCAGACGTCACGGCTGTGGATGCGGCGGCACTGGCGAGCGGGTCCGCGCTGGTGCAGGTGGCGTGGCAGGTCACGCAGCGCGCGCCCGGGTCCAACCTGGTCTTCGAGCAGGTTTTCGAGGACGGCACGGCCCAGTCCATCGAGCTGCCGCGCCAGCATCTATGGGTTGCCTCGGCGGGGCAAGGGCCGGTCCGGCCAGGGCTGCCGCAGGTGCCGGGCAACCCGATCCGGCTGCGGCTGCGCGTGGTCGATCTCATCTCCGGGAATGTGTATGCTGAGGAAACGATCGCGCTGGGCGTGATCGGCTTCGCGGTGCGCCCGCCCGAAGCGGCTCCGCCTGCCCAGCCGACGGCCGCGCCGGTAGTGCCGCCCGGCCCGGCTCCGGACGGCGGTCAGGTTGTCTCGTTCACCGCCAGCCCGCCCACGGTCAATCCCGGCGCTGCCGTCACGCTGAGCTGGGAAGTGCGCGGGACGGGCGGGGTGACGATCACCGAAACCGTGCCGAACGGCGGCGATCCGGTCACCGTTGTCAATGCGCAGTCACCGAAGGGGGCCGCGACCGTCTACGTGCCCGACCGCGCGGCCTACAGCGTCGATTACACGCTTTTCACCGCGCAGGGCGCCTACCTGACGCGCACCGTCCGGGTGCACTGTCCCTACGCTTTTTTCTTCGGCGAAGGTGATGGCTGCCCGTCCTCGCCGCCGGTCGAGATTCCCGGCGCCTATCAGGCGTTCGAAGGCGGGTTCATGGTCTGGCGCGGGGATACACACGAGATTTACGTCTTCTACCAGGACACGCCCGGCGCTCCGAACGGGGCGGCGGGGTACTTCCTGGAAGGCTCGTACAACGCGCTGCCGGAGACGCCCGCCGATGGGCGCGTGCCACCCCTCGACCGCTTCGCGCCGGTGCAGGGCTTCGGCAAGGTGTGGGCCAACGCGCCGGGAGTGCGCGACCGGCTGGGCTGGGCGCTGGCGCCGGAGACGCCAATCGCACTCACCGTGCAGCAGGTCGCGCTGACACGTATCCCTGTGCCCCAGTTCGCGATCTATCTGATGCTGCCGGATGGCGCGGTGATCGGGACGGGCGGCAACCGGTGGCAGGTCGTCCAGCCGGCGCCCTGACGGCAGCGCGCGAGCGTGGCAGATGCTTGACGGGAAGCGCCGGGGGTTGGCTCTTCTGGTAGGGACGATGCCGATATAATCTCTGCCAAACGACCCGCACTTAACCTGGCATGTGAAACGGGCCGGGCAGCCGGTGATCCGCTCCCTTCTCCCCTGCCGGGGTTGAAGGCCAAAACGTGTATGACACGCTCTAGGGCTGGACATCCGGCTGAGCTGGCGGCGGGTTGAGGCGGACGGCGCGGTCGAGGGCGTGCTCGATGTCTTCCAGCGTGGGCGGCTTGACCAAATAGGCGCTGGCTCCGGCTTCCTGGGCGGCGCGTCGCATCTCAACCGAATCGTTGGCGGTGATGACCACGACGGGCACGTCGGCGGTAACGGGGTCGCGACGCAGGAAGCGCAGCACTTCCAGCCCGTTGACGCCCGGCATGTTAATGTCCAGCAGGATCACGTCGGGGATCACCTGGCCGAGCTGGCGCAGTGCCATGCGCGGTCCGTAGGCAATGGCGACGGTGTGTCCCAATACGCCGACCTGCGCGCCCAGGCTGTCTGCGGTGCGGCGGTCGTCTTCGATAATCAGCACGTTGTACAGCATTTTCGGCCCTTCTTGTCCTGCCCAACGCTGCTCCCGGCTGCGGGTATTGTAGCACACGCCCCGCCCAGCGCGCAGCCGCGCCGGAAATTCCCCAAGCGCGAACCGCCGCCCTCTTCGCCACCTCGATCTGTGCTACAATTTGCGGCTCTCCGGCACGTATAATGTGGCAGACAGGCGGCAGTCAGACGACGAAGGATGGGCGAGTTGATGCGACGGACTCTCGGAAACCGGTCGATTCGACAGGTGGCGATCCTGCTCATGCTGGCGCTGGCAGCGCCCGGTGTAGCGAGCTGTTCGCCTGGGGCGGGCGAGGTCTATCATGTGGATGTGGGGGCCACACTGACGCAGACGGCGCGTGCGGTCAGCGCGGCGCAGACTCCCTCGCCCACGCCCGGACCCTCGCCGACCCCGACTCTGACGCCGACGCCCTACCGGCGTCCCACCGATCCGCCCGATTATGACGGCAGCATCATCATCACGCGGGTCGGCAACGAGACGATCACGCTGGACGAGTTCCGGCAGCGCGTGCGCTTCGAACGCTGGCACCCGCTGCGTCTGCTGGCTCAGCGCGCCGAGCAGCGCGGCCCGCAGCGCGTGCTTGACCTGACTCTGCCCGAAAACCAGAACGTCGCTTCGCTGTTCGCCACACTGGCGGACAGCTACAGCTTCGGCATCCAGGTGCACCGTATCATGGTGATCGAGTCGATCGCCCGCCAGGAGGCCGCTCGCCGCCAGCTTGAGCTGGATCCCTACCAGTTTGACGCCAAACGCGCGCAGTATTTGGGGATGCTGCCCGGTCCCAACGGCGCGCTGCCGCCGGAGTTCGAGCCGGCCTACCGGGATTTTCTGGCCGAGATGACGCTCTATACCGGCATGAACGAAGAGGACTTTCGCCGCATCGTGCGCGCGCAGACGGCCTACTCGCAACTGGAGTTTCTGATCGGGCAGGAGCCGGGCGCGATCCCCGAAGCGAGCGCGGCGCAGGCGGGCATCGAGGTGCGCGACGCGGTCCTCAGCAGCGAGGCGCGCGCCAACCTGGTCGCCGAGCGGCTGCGCGCGGGCGAGCCGCTCAACACCATCATGGCGTCGCTCGGCCAGGCGGACGCGTCCACAGAGAACGCATCGCGCATTGTGCGGCGCTTCGACCAGACGTTGCCCCCTGCCGTGCTGGATGCCATCTTTAGCGCCGAGCCGAACAGCGTGATCGGCCCGATTGCCACCGAGCAGGGCTGGTATGTGGCGCGCGTGGTGGGCGAGAAATTCCAGGCGCTCAGCCCGCGCGAGATCGAGGACCTGCGCAAGCAGCATTTCCTGGACTGGATTGAGGCGCGGATGGACGACCCGGCGTACACGGTCGATTACCAGAACTGGCTCAGCGCCACCCCGCAGGAGCCGCTGCCGCGCGATGTCTCGCCATATTTCAAGGAAGAGATCATCAAGCTGCCGCCGACGCCGGAGAGCTAAAAGCAGCGAAAGACAGCTAGGAACAGCGAAGAGCAGCGAAAGACAGCGGGAGACAGCGGAGGGCAGCAAAAGCAGGGAAGAACAGGGAAGGATAGCTAAGAACGGGGAAGGGTAGCGAAGGATAGTGAGGAATAGCAAAAAAGCAGCGGAGGAACGGTATCCCCCGCTGCTTTTTGCTACCTCTGGCGATCTCGAGCGACCTCTAGCCGTCTTTGCTACTTTCCTGCTGCCTCTGCCGCCCTTACCTGCTTCCAGCTGCTTCCAGCTGCCTTTAGCTGCCTTTAGCTGCTCTTAGCTGCTCTTAGCTGCTTTTTGCTGCTCCTGGCTACTGGTAGCGCAGGATGTCCGAGACGGTCTTGCGCGAGGCCGAGATCGACGGCCACAGGCTGGCGATGGTGGTGATGACCAGCATCCCCACCAGGCCGATCACCGCCGCACTGAGCGGGAAGGTGAACGGGAACGTCTCGTCGAAGCCGGTCACCTTCAACAGCAGCAGCTCGACCAGTGCGGCCAGCGGCAGGCCCACCGCCCACGCGATGATACCGACAACCAGCCCCTCGGTCAGGAACTGCGCGGCCACCGTCGAGGAACCGGCGCCGATAGAGCGCATGACGCCGATTTCCTTCTGCCGCTCGTAGACGCTCATCGACAGCGTGGTGAGCAGGCCCAGCGCGCCCACCAGGGCGATCAGCAGGGCGACGGCGCTGAGGATGACCTGGATCGTCAGGAAGATCTCGCTGATCTGGTTGACCAGCTCGACGAAATTGAAGAACCCGGTCGGGATGCCCTGCGCGAGCATGACCTCGTTTACCTCGTCGATGATGTCGTCCAGCTCTTCCTCGGTGGGGTCTTCGAGCGTGGTCGTCACGAAGTAGCCCTGCGGCTGTGGCTTGCCTTCCAGGCTCAGCCCTTCGAGCGCGGCGAGGTCCTGCCAGTACATCCCGGCGAAGTCCGGCGGGATCTGATCGTTCTGCAGCATCGGGGGCAGGGTGAAGATGCCGACAATTTGGTACTGCGCGCTGTTGCCGTTGGCGGCGATCAGCGTGATGCTGTCGCCGACGCTGTAGCCCCCGGCGTCCGCCATACCCTGGCTGATGATCAGCCCTGGCTCGCCCCGCGTCACGAACTGGCCTTCCGAAAAGGTCAGGAAGCGTCCGACCGTTTCGTCGAAGCCGACGATGCCAAGCTGTCCCTGGGGCAGCGTGCCGTCGTAGCCCTCAACCGTCACGGTCGCCAGATACTCGTTGGGGCGCGGCGCGCCGACCAGATAGCCCGCGGCGCGCGCCAGCGTCCGCCAGTCGATCCAGACCTGATCAAGCGGGAAATCCGCGATGCCGACGACCTTCAGTGCGATGGCATTGCCCGGCACGCGCATCACGACCGTGTCGCCCACGGTTTTGTCCATGTTGGCGGAGAGCAGGCTGCTGAGAATAATGCCGTCCTCAGCCGTCGCTTCGGTCAGGGTTTCACCCTCGATGATGGTGAAGTTGAAGGCGGGTGTCTCGCTGTTCACATCGTACCCGTAGGCGAAGATGCCGGGCGGCCCGCCCGCGGTCGGCTCCGGATCGTAGCCCTCGAATTCGACCTGAAGCTGGAAGCCGGGTTCAATCGAGCGGAAGATGTTACGGTCTTCGCTCTGGAAGTGCTCGCGCAGGATGGCGGTGAACTGGTCCGGATCGCGCCCTTCGTTGGGGAAGATGCCGATCTGCACGTTGAAGCTGTCGAGGAAGAGGTCCAGGCTGCTGGTCAACGAGTTGAACATCGCGTAGATGCCCATAAACGCGCCCGCCGCGATCGCCAGCGTGATGACGGTGAACGCCAGGCGCGCCTTCTTCAGGCTGACGTTGCTCAACCCCTGGCGGACGGTGATCGGAACCGGCAGCCGGGCGATGATCTTTGCCAGCGGCCCCGAGCCGTAGTTGGCGTCGATGCCTAGGTCGGTCATGGCGTCCAGGATCTTGACGCGCGTCCCGTTGAAGACGGGCACCAGCGAGGCAAGCACCGGGATCGCCAGCCCGACCACCACGCCGAGAATAATCGAGCTGGGCGAGATCTTGAAGCCTTCCAACACGGTGTTGAGCTGCGGGGCCAGGGCGTGGGCGGCGGCGTTGCCCAGCGGGATGCCGATGATGACGCCGGGGATGACCGCGATCAGCCCGTAGGTGAAGGCGATGCCGGAGTACATCAGCATGTTGTCCCAGCGCGTGGCGCCCATCGACTTCATCACGCCGATCTGCCGCTTCTGTTCGACCACTATCGAGGTGATCACGTTGATGACCAGGAAGCCGGACACGATCAGCGAGATCAGCGCCAGAAAGCCCATGGTGCCCGCGATGGTCTGGGCCTGCTGGATCATGCTGTTGTTGGCCGGGTCCTCGCTTTGCACAAAGACCGGGATGTACGGCGTCTCGCGGGCGATATAGTCGGTGAAGGCTTCCTTCCGGTCCTGAGCGGTCGCATAATCGGTGAAGCGCGCGGTGAAGCCGGTGAAGCCGGTGGTCCCGGTCACGTAGTTCGCGTCCGCGATGTTCGAGTAGACGCTGGTTTTGGGGCTGAACGTGTAAGGATGGAAGACGATCCCGCTGACCGTCCAGGCTTCGACCGTGCCGATCTCGCCGGACTGATTTGTGCGCGACGGGCTGAGCACGCGGAAGTAGAGCGTGTCGCCAACGGCCAGGCCGTATTCTTCCGCCATGCGCGTCTCAACGGCGACCTCGTTGGCACCTTCTGCCGGATAGCGTCCTTCGATCAGGCGCAGCGGCGTGATCGGCAAGCGTGGCTCGTAGGGGTTGGAATAGGCCATCACCAGGGCTTCTTCAAACGCCGTTTCGGCCTCGTCGAGCTTGAAATAGCCCAGGCTTTGGACGTGGCCCTGAACCTCGGTGACACCGGGCAATCTCCGCAGACCGTCAAGATAGGCGGCGTTGTCGGGCAGCGCACCGGCGCTGATCGTCACGAAGACATCCAGCATCGCCAGTTCGTCTTCCTTGATATCCTGGCGGAGCTGGCTGACGATGATGTCGCTGAGCGAGAAAAGCGTGATTGTGCCGGCGACGCCGATGAAGATCGCCAAAGAAACCAGAGCAGTGCGCCCTTTGCGGGCCCATACATCGCGTAGGATCTTGCGTCCGCGAGTTCGTAGTTGCATGGTCGGACCCCTTTGTGAGCTGGTGTGAGCGAGCGCGGCCAGTGCGCGTGGCACATTACCGCTAATTGTACCATTGGAACCACGCGTTCAGGGAGGCAATATGGACGGCGGTCCGGGCGTGCTCCCCAAACCCACGATCTATACGCAGCCTGATGCGTGGGGTTGCGCGCTCATCCCCGCCAGTTTGCCGGGCGGGTGTTTGCCGGGCCGGTTGTGGCTGCGCCGCGCCGGGCTGCGTCCGGTTACTTCGCCAGCACCTTGGCCAGCGCCAGCAGACTTGTGTCGAGCGTCTTGACATGGCTGACGACTTCGTCGTAGGGCGTGGTGGTGATCTCGCCCTTGCGATGCCCCACCAGCACACCGTGCCGACCATCGGCCAACTCCTCGGTGGCGCGCGCGCCGAGCCGCGTGGCCAGCAGCCGGTCGAAGGCGCCAGGCGCGCCGCCGCGCTGCACGTGGCCGAGGGTTGTGACGCGCAGTTCAAAGCCGATCCGCTCCGAATGTTTCTTGAAATAGCGGGCCAGCCCGTCGGCTTCGGGCGTCGCACCTTCCGCCACGACGATGATGGCGTGCGCCTTGCCGCGCTGGTAGGCGATGCGCACTTCCTCGACCAGCGCCTCAGGATCGGTCTCAACTTCGGGGATGACGACGGCCTCGGCGCCGCCCGCAATGCCGGCCATCAGCGCCAGATAGCCGCTGTTGCGCCCCATCGTCTCCACCAGGAAGGCGCGCTGGTGCGACGACGCGGTGACTTTCAGGCGGTCGATGGCTTCCAGCGCGATGTTGAGCGCTGTATCCACGCCGATCGTGATGTCCGAGCCGTAGAGGTCGTTGTCAATAGTCGAAGCGACGCCCACAACCGGAAAGCCCATCTGGTCAAGCGCGTGCGCGCCCGTCTGCGAGCCGTTGCCCCCGATGACGACCAGCGCCTCGATCCCCGCCTGGTTCAGCTCGCGGATGGCGCGCAGCCGGCCTTCTTCGGTGCGGAATTCGTCGGAGCGCGCGCTGCCCAGGATCGTGCCGCCCTGCTGGATGATGCCGCCTACGTCGCGCTGGCCGAGCAGGCGAAAGTTCCCGTCGATCAGGCCGCTGTAGCCGTGCTGCACCCCGTAGACTTCCCAGCCGTAGTCGATCCCGGTGCGCACTACGGCGCGGATCGCCGCATTCATTCCTGGGGCGTCGCCGCCGCTGGTCAAAACCGCTATACGTTTCACAGGCAGCCTCCTCGATTGCTGGATGTATCTCACTCCTGATCATAAAGCATCTCGATCGGGATCGACGCTGCGAGGAAGGCGGCAGCTAGGGACGGCAGGGAAGATAGGCGCGCGTCGAGGTGAACCCTTGCCAGGGAACGGTCCTGCCGACGGGATAGACCGGCTCGCCGGGCGCGTAATAGCGCACGGCTCGCACGCGCATCGAGGGATCGACGCGCAGCAGCGCGTCCGGCCAGGCGGCATCAACCTCGATCAGCCCGCCGGCGAAGTAGAGGCGCGTGGCTGTAACGACGCTTTGGCCCGGCGACAGCGCGCCGGCATCTGCGCCCAGGCACCCGACGCGCTCCGGCGGCCCAAAGACGCGTACGACGTCTGCCAGACGCAGCGCCCCGGCGATGTGCAGCTCGATCCGTGCCGCGATGCCGTCGCCGTAGTCGCTGGCGAAGCCGGTATAGGGGCTGGCGTCCTGGACGCGGCGCAGGAAGTGCTCGTGCGTGCTGACACCGGGGACGATCCCCTGCCAGCAAGGCTGCGCGCAGGATGGCCCCGGCTCCAGATAGGTCGGCGCGTCCGGCCCGGCGTGCCCGATGGCGCGCGCGGCTGCGATCAGCCCGGCGCAGACCGCCAGCACCAGCCCGAATCCCAGCGTGATAGATAGCACACCGCGCAGCGCGGTGCGGGGGTTGTGCCGGGCGCTTAGCATCCCTTCTGCTCCTTGGCACCCGATGCAGTTCCGGCCATTGTAGCACAGGGGGCAGCAGGGTTGCCTGTGGGCGGGGGGCAGGGCACAATGGGGCCGGTGTAACACCACGACCAGACCTATACGCACACGAGGGAGACACATGAGCCAGCCGAAAGTCTTTGTCACGCGCGTGATCCCGGATGCCGGGCTGGATCTGCTTCGCCCACACGTCGAACTGGACATCTGGCCGGACGAGCTGCCGCCCGACTACGAGACGCTGCGTGCGCGCAGCGCGACGGTGGACGGGCTGCTGTGCCTGCTTTCCGACCGCATCGACGCGGCGTTGATCGAGGGATCGCCGCGCCTGAAGGTGATCAGCACGATGGCCGTCGGGTTCGATAACATCGACATCCAGGCGGCGACGGCGCGCGGGATCCCCGTCGGGCACACGCCCGGCGCGCTGACCGAAGCCACCGCCGATTTCGCCTTTGCGCTGCTGATGGCGGCTGCCCGCCGCATCACCGAGGCGGAGCGGTACGTCCGCGCCGGGCGGTGGAAGACCTGGGGGCCGATGCTGCTTATGGGCCAGGATGTGTACGGCGCGACGCTGGGGATCATCGGGTTGGGGCGTATTGGGCAGGCTGTGGCTCGCCGGGCGCGCGGCTTCGACATGCGCGTGATCTACTACGGCGGCTCCGACGAGGACGCGGCGCGCGCCATCGGGGCCGAACGGCGCTCGCTTGAAGACGTGCTGGCCGAGTCCGATTTCCTTAGCCTGCACTGCCCGCTGACACCCGAAACGCGCGGCCTGATCAATGCGGACGCGCTGCGCCGCATGAAGCCGACCAGCATCCTGATCAACACGGCGCGGGGCGCGGTGGTCGATCACGCGGCGCTGTACCAGGCGCTGCGGGATGGCTGGATCGCCGGAGCGGCGCTGGATGTCACCGATCCTGAGCCGATCCCGCTCGACAGCCCGCTGCTGACGCTGGACAACTGCGTCATCGCGCCGCACATCGCTAGCTCCACCGAGCGGACGCGCGCCCGCATCGCTCGCATGGCGGCGGAGAATCTGCTGGCCGGGCTGCGTGGCGAGCGCCTGCCGCACTGCGCCAATCCTGCCGTGTACGGGCAGTAGCCCGGTCGGCGGCATGCGTTGACCGGGCCGACGCAACACCGTATAATCGCGCTCCTACCGGGTTCGCTCCGCCACACCGGGAGCCGTGGCACCGTGACCCTGCCGCAGACATCCCCGTCCGACCCGCGCACCGCCGCACCGGAACGCCCTCACCGGCGCGCGGTGGTTGCCTTGTGGCTGGGATGGTATCTCGCGCTGATCTTGTTTCAGCAGATCGCGTGGGCGCGCTTTACGCTCGACCGCCCGGACTTGGCCTATCCGTGGACCGGCGATATGACCGCCGCCTATGCCGACGGACCGGAAACCGGGCCGTGGTTCTACGCCCGCTGGGACAGCCCGCGCTATGTGGCGATCGCACGGGAAGGCTATACCGCAGAGGACGACCGCGCCGCGTTTTACCCCGTCTATCCGCTGCTGATGCGGGCCGTGTACACGGTCGCGCTGGAGCCACTGGGTCTGGGCGACTGGGCGCCGGGAGGGCGCGCCGGGGCCGCCTACGCGCTGGCGGGGATGATTGTCTCGGCGGGTATGTCATTGGGCGCGGCGCTGGCGATGTATGCGCTGGCGTGGGACCGGCTCGGTCCGGATGCGGCGTGGCGGGCGGTGTTCTATCTGCTGATTTTCCCATCCGCTGTGTATCTGGCGCAGGTCTATACCGAGGCGACCTATCTGGCACTGTCCCTGGGGATGCTGGCGGGTCTGTACCGGCGGCGCTGGACCCTGGCGCTGCCGCTGATGGTGATCGCGACCCTCACCCGCGCGGTCGGGATCTTCCTGGTGCTGCCCTATGTGGCGGTCTGGCTGCGCGACTGGTGGAACGGTGTCCGCCCGCCGCGCTGGGCGCTGGCGGCTGCGCTCGCGCCCCTGCTGGCGTGGCTTGGCTGGAACCGCTACGTGGCCTCGCTGGGTGTGGACGCGGGCGCGGTCTATGCTTCGTTCAACCGCGAGATCCTCAGCCTGCGCGGGCTGTTTGACCTGGTGGGCGACGTGGCCTATATCTTCCGCGAGCCAAACGGCGTGCATATCGCGCTCGACCTGGCGCTGACGCTGGGGGCGCTCGCGTTGTGTCTGGCGGCGCTGCGGCGGCATCCGGGCCTGGCACTTTACGGCCTGGCCGCGATCGGGCTGCCGCTCAGCTCCGGCCAGCTCACCAGCATGAGCCGCTATGTCATGGCCGCCGCGCCGGTGTTTCTGATGCTGGCACGGGCCGGCGAGCGCCCCGTTTTTGACCGCGTGTGGACGGTGATCTCGCTGCTCTGGTTCGCGCTCTACGTGGTGCTGTATGTTCACGGCTTCTGGCTGGCCTGAGCGTCTGCGCGTCCGGCTGCCGCGCCCCTTCTGGCGCGTCACGGCGCTGTGGGTCGGGTGGGTGGGGCTATTGTTGCTATTCCAGGCCGCGGCTTGGCTGCGGCTGGATGTCGTCGGGCCGGACACGTCCTACGGCTGGACGGTTGAGCACTCCATGGACACGCCGCGCAGCGGGATCGGCCTGGCGCATGTGCGCTGGGATTCGTACCATTACCTGCGGCTGGCGCGCTTCGGCTATCACCGCGCCGAGGACGCCGCCTACTACCCGCTGTACCCGGTTCTGATGCGCGGCGTGGCGCTGGGACTCATGCAGCCACTGATGCCATGGGCCGAACCGATCCGGCAGTATGCCGCCGCCGGACTGGCGATCTCGATTGTGGCAAGCCTGGCCGCGACCTGGGCGATGCACGCGCTGGCGCGGGCGGTGCTGCCATCCGATGATGATGCGCTGCGTGCGACGGCTTATCTGCTGATCTTTCCGACGGCGCTGTTTCTGTTGCAGGTCTATACCGAGGCGCTGTACTTGGCGCTGGCGATCCCGGCGCTGACCCTGATCGTGCAGCGGCGCTGGTGGGCTGCAGGTGGGCTGGCAGCGTTGGCGGCCATCACGCGCGCGACCGGCGTTCTGCTGGCCGGCGCGTTTGCAGTATACTGGTATCTGGACTGGCGGGCGGGCCGTCGCCCGCCGTGGCACGCGTTGGGCGCGCCGGCGCTGCCGGGTCTGGCCTGGAGCGCGCATCGCGCTTTTCTGCGCCTGAGCGACCTGGACCAGACGGCGGCGTTTGCCGGATACGGCCGCGCTCTGTTCAACCCGGATGGTCCACGCGAGCTGGCTCACCAGCTGGGCCAGATGCTCACCGATCCGATGGGCGCGGTGCAGATCGGCCTCGATCTGGCGCTGCCCGCGCTGGTGCTGTGGGCGTGCTGGCGGATCCGGCATCTGGCGCCGGGGCTGGCGTTCTACGGCGCGGCAGTGGTGATTCTGCCGTTGGTCACCGGGACGCTGGTCAGCCTGAACCGCTACGCGCTGGCGGCTGCGCCGGCGTTTTTGGGGCTGGCGCTTGCCGGGCGCGATCCACTGTTTGACCGGCTGTGGACGCTTGGCTCGGTGTTGGTGCTGGCGCTCTACACGGTCGCTTTCGCGCATGGCTACTGGGTGGGATAGGGCGTATAATGAAAAGCGTCACTCCAAAGACTGTTTTTCCTCGAGAAATGCTTTTGGCAACAACGTGTTTTGGGTATAGGGCCACCGCCGCCGGCGGAAGTTGGGTTTCTTATCGCGACTGCATTGTGAGGATGCTATGCGTTTGATTCTGGTGCGTCATGGACAGGCGGAACACCGGATAGACGAGCAAGGTGACAACCTGTACTTGACCGAGCTGGGCAAGCGCCAGGTCGAGTTGTTGGGCCAGTGGCTGCAAGAGAACGAGCCGGGCATCAGCCAGATCGTGTGCAGCCCGCTGCGACGCGCCCGCGAAACGACCTCGATTCTGAGCCGCTTCGTGGGCGCTCCGGTCAGTGTCGACGACGACCTGAGGGAGACCGACCGCGACCTGCTGATGGAACTCCCACGCTTGGTGCACCCGTCCGACACCGGGCCGCACTATTATGTGCTGCCCCACGACAATTACTACCAGCGTTTCGCCGAGCAGACGCGCCGCGTGCTCAACCGCCTGATCGAGAACCCCTCTTCTATTCGGACGGTGGTTGTAGTCTGCCACGGGGGTACGGCCAGCACGATGGTCCGGATGCTGCTCCAGTGCCACCACCTGCACATCTGGATGCACAACGCGGCGATGCACTATCTGACGTGGCAGGATGGTCTGTGGGACCTGCGCGGGATCAATTATGTGCCCCACCTGCCCGCCGATATGCTGACGAGCTAAGAACAGCAAAGAGCAGCGAAGAACAGCCAAGAACAGCTAAGAGCAGCTAAGAGCAGGGAGGAACAGCCAGCCCAAAGGGTGCTATTGGCTGTCTTTGGCTGCTTCTAGCTGCCTTGCGCTGTTTCTAGCTGCTTTTAGCCGTCTTTAGCCGTTTTTCGCTGCTCTTCCGCTACACGCGTACCAGTGCGCGGAGGTACTGCCGGATCATCAGCGCTGCGGTCGCGCCTTCGCCGGCGGCGGCAGCAGCTTGCTTGGCGCTGCCGGCGCGCACGTCACCCGCCGCGTACACGCCGGGGATGGAGGTTTGCAGCGTCTCGTCGGTCTTGATGAAGCCCCAGGCGTCGGTTTCCAGCACGTCGGCGAACGGCTCGCTGTTCGGGTCCATCCCGATCAGAACGAATACACCGTCCGGGTGATCGATTCGCTCTTCGCCCGTGACTCGATCCCGCACGCGCACCCCTGCCAGCCGGGGACCAGGCCCGACCAGGAACTCGCGCACGTCCTGGTTGACCAGCACGTCGATCCGGGGGCAGTCTTTGATCTTCTCTTGCAGCACCGGGCTGGCGTTTGGCTCCGGCGCGTATTCGAGGATGGTGACGTGGTCGGCGTACTGGCAGATGTGCAGCGCTTCCTGAAAGCCGCTGTTGCCGCCGCCCAGAACGAACACCCGCTTGCCGACATAGAACGGCGCGTCGCAGGTGGCGCAGAAATGGATGTTGATGCCCAGCAAACGTGACTCGCCGCGCACGCCCAGCCGGCGATAGTGGCTGCCGGTGGCGATCAGGACGGCGTTGGCCCAGTATTCGTGCCCGTCGGCGGTGCGCACCAGCCGGTAGGCGCCGTCCTGCGCCAGCCCGATGACCGTCTGCGCCTGGACGATTTCCACGCCGAAGCGCTCGGCCTGGCGGCGCAGCCGGCGGGCCAACTCGGCCCCCTCGATCCCGGTATCAAAGCCGGGGAAGTTGTCCATCTGGCGGGTGAGGCCGACCTGCCCGCCGACTCCGCCCTTCTCCAGCACGAGCGTTTGCAGTCCTTCGCGGCTGGTGTACAGACCGGCGGTCAGCCCAGCCGGGCCGCTGCCGATGATGATCACGTCGTAGAAGCTGCGTGCCGCGGTGCGGCGCAGCCCGATCTTATCGGCCAGCTCGGTCTCGGATGGCTCGACCAGGATCGAGCCGTCGGGGAAGATGATGGTCGGGATGCTGCGCATGCCGTTGTTGATGCGCTCGACCTCGTGGATGGCGTCCGGGTGCTGCTCGATGTCGATGTAATCGTAGTGGATGCGCTGTTCCCCGAAGAAGGCTTTGGCGCGGCGGCAGTCCGGGCACCAGTCGGCCCCGTACATGCGGATGGTGGGCGTCGCATCCTGGTCTGCGTGGCTCATGGGTCTCCTCGGCGGCCGATCGCCGCCCGGTGAATGTTTTGGTCCCAAAATATTAATTGGCGCTTTGTCGCGCTGCAACTTTTCCGCAATAGAGGCGGCAAATCGGGCCGGGCGCGGCGTGCGCACCCGGCCCGTGCTGACTCGTTCAACGACGGTGCGTTTAGCTCGACGCCCAGGTGATCAGTCCGGTCTGGATCGGGTTGGCGAGATCGGGGTGGTGCGGCAGGACGCGCACCGACAGGCCGCGCTTGCCGGTGGTGGTGTAGCCCACAGTCGCGCAGAACTCGTGCACGTTTTCCCCAAGCTGACTATCCGCTGGGCCGCAGTAGTTCATATCCAGGGTATCCCCGGCGATCAGGCTGCCCCGGCTGTCCAGGTTGCCATAGTAGATCTGCACGCGCACGTCATCCGGCTGAAGCTGGCCCAGGCTGACGAGTGTATGGATTTCGATCTGATCGCCAACTTTGACCTGCCGCGGCTCGACCTGGACGGTGTGGATTCGCACGCCGCCCCACTTCTCGCGCACCCGCTTGCGCCACTCGGCGAAAGCTTTGCCGCGCGAAATATCCGGCTCGGTCAGGGCCTGGAAGCGCGTGTGCGCGGGCATATAGAAAGTTTCGGTGTATTCGCGCACCATGCGGTAGGTGTTGAAGACGGGCGCCAGCTTGGCGATGCTGTTTTTGATGCGCTGGATCCACTCGCGGGGCAAGCCGTCGCGCCCGCGCGTGTAGAACAGGGGGATGATGTCCATTTCCAGCATGTTATACAGCGCCTGCGCTTCAATGTAGTCCTGCAGATCCCATTCGTCCTGGCCGTATTCCTCGCCGCTGCCGATGGCCCAGCCCACGGTGGGATCGTAGGCTTCGGCCCACCAGCCATCGAGGATGCTGGCGTTCAGGCCGCCGTTGTAGATGACCTTCATCCCGCTGGTGCCGCTGGCTTCCTTTGGGCGGCGCGGCGTGTTGAGCCAGACATCGCTCCCCTGGACCAGATAGCGCGCCAGCGCCATATCGTAGTTCTCCAGGAACACGATCGCGTGACGGAACTCCGGCAGCTCGGCGGTCTTGACGATCTCCTTGATCAGCTCTTTGCCCAGGTGATCGTGCGGGTGCGCCTTGCCGGCGAAGATCAACTGTACGGGCCGGTCGGGGTCGTTCAGAATCTTCGCCAGCCGCTCCTTGTCGCGGAAGAGCAAGGTCGCGCGCTTGTAGGTGGCGAAGCGCCGGGCAAAGCCGATGGTCAGCGCGTCCGGGTTGAGCACTTCGCGCGCGCCCTCGATCTCAGAGTGCGGAGCGTTGCGCGCGATCAACTGTTCTTGCAGGCGTTGGCGGGCAAAGGCGACCAGCCGCTCGCGCCGGCGCTCGTGCGAGCGCCACAGCTCGGCGTCCGGCAGCCGCTCGACTTCCTGCCAGATGGCCGGGTTATCCGGTTCCTCGCGCCAGGCCGGGTCCAGATAGCGGTCGAAAAGGCCGGCCATCTCGCCACTGATCCAGCTCTGGATGTGGATGCCATTGGTGATCGAGCTGATCGGGATCTCGTGCTCGGGCACGGACGGGAACAGCCACTGCCACATGGCGCGGCTGACCGTACCGTGCAGCTTGCTCACCGCGTTGGCCCCGCCCGACAGGCGCAGCGCCAGAACCGGCATGCTGAACAGGTCGAAGCC
Source organism: Anaerolinea sp. (assembly GCA_020725705.1). Taxonomy (GTDB): domain Bacteria; phylum Chloroflexota; class Anaerolineae; order Aggregatilineales; family Aggregatilineaceae; genus DYGX01. The sequence goes on along the minus strand of DYEN01000372.1, from coordinate 9,304 downwards.
GCCCATGTTCTCGCGCCCCAGGTCGTGAAATTGCTCGCGCGTCAGCCCCAGTTCTTTCCACAGGTAGGCGAAATGCTCGTCGATCAGGTCGTAGCCGAAGCGCTCCAGACCGGCGGGGACGGGCGTGTGCGTGGTGAAGACGTTGCCCGCCGCGCAAATGTCCGCCGCCTGCCAGAAATCGAGCTTGGGGTTGCGCTGCATCATCAGCCGGATGCGCTCCAGCGCCAGGAAGGCGCTGTGCCCCTCGTTCATGTGGAAGACCGTCACAGGCAGGCCGAGGGTTTCGATCAACTGCACGCCGCCGATGCCGAGCAGAATTTCCTGACGGATACGCGTGCGCTTGTCGCCGCCGTAGAGGCGGTCGGTCAGGTCGCGGATAAAGTCGGGGTTCTGGGGATGGTTGGTATCGAGCAGGTAGAGGGTGACGCGCCCGACCTCGACCTTCCATACGTTCACAGACGCGCTGGTGTTGGCGATCGGGATCGTCAGCACCAGTTGCGACCCATCCGGCTTGAGCACCGGCTGTACCGGCAGGTTCGCGTAGTCGTTGATCGGGTACGACTGCTGCTGATAGCCGTCCGCGTTGAGGTACTGGTGAAAGTACCCCTCTTCGTACAGGATACCGATCCCGACCAGCGGCAGGCCCAGGTCCGACGCGCTTTTGAGGTGATCGCCGGAGAGCACGCCCAGGCCGCCCGAGTAGTTGCGCAAACACTCGGTCAGCCCGTACTCCATCGAGAAATAGGCGATAAACGGCTTTTCGGCGGCCCCATAGTGGCGCTCGTACCAGGTTTTGTTGGTCGGTTTCATGTACGAATCGAACCGGCTGCAAACGCGATCGAGATGAGCCAGGAAGGCTTCATCTTCCGCCGCGGCTTGCAGTGCTTCCTGGCTGAGCAGGCCCAACATAGCAACAGGGTTGCGCTCGGTTTGATCCCAGAGATTGCGATCCAGGCGCCGAAACAGCGCGATGGTTTCATGATCCCATGACCACCGCAGGTTGTAAGCCAAGTCGCGCAACCGCTCAAGACTGGGCGGTAGATTGGGGACGACATCTACCGTCGCGACTGGTTTGATCATGCGCGGTCTCTCCTGATTGGTGGTAAAGGTAGCGGCCCAGGTTCGTTGCCTGGTGCCGGTGTGAGGATAGCAAGCCGCCGTCGATTTGCCAATAACACGCGTGCCGACGGCGCCCGCTGCTCGCGTAAAAAACGGCCCGGAGCACTCAGGCTCTGGGCCGCAGTGAACGGCGAAAACCGGGGTGGATCAGCGTAGCGTCAGCAGATAGGCGACCAGGTTGTCGAGCTGTTCGTTGCTCAGCCCGTCATAGGCCGGCATGATACCCGACTGATAGCCCTCGACCACATAGGCGTCGGGATGGGTGATCGATTCGCGCAGATATTCCGCGGCGGTCTGCTCGGTGCGTTCTTCCGCAACAGTCCCGATGTTTCGCAGCGACGGGCCAGCCATCGCCGCGTCCGAATCGACGCTGTGGCAGTTCGCGCAGCCCTGCTCGGCGAAAACCACTGCCCCTGCGTCCGGATCGCCCGTCACGACGTTCAGCGCATCGCCGGCGTCATCTGCCGCGTCTTCGAGGGTCTGGCCGATGTCGGTCACGATTGGCTCGGCACCCCCCTCGTCTCCGTTGTCACCACCACAGGCGGCCAGTCCCAGACTGAACACCGCTCCCACAACGAGCATGAGAAACAGCCAGCGGCGTGAAACCATTCTTGACTCTCCTCGCTCTGTCCAACATTACTGTACTGTGGCGCGCACGGGCGCGGAGCCGGTGCGCGATTGTCCTCAGCGTACTGCCAAACGGACAGGCATGCATGGGTCACGCGGCGCAGAATCGGCTGGTCCACCTGACCTGTTTGATCGCTGCCGCCGGGCACGATCAGGGTGGGGAAGGATGGAGGTGGGGGGTGTCAGTCGGCGGGGCCGGTGTGACGGCGCGTTGTGGCGTCCGGGTCGGCGGCGTCGTCCGGGCCGGGGGCGGCCGGCATCTCCGGCAGCGGCACGTCAGACTCCGTCCGCCGTTCGACCGGCAGGGCCAGCGTGAAGGTGCTGCCTTCGCCCACGCGGCTGGCGACGCTCAGATAGCCGCCGTGTGCCTCGGCCACCGCGCGGGCTACGAACAACCCCTGGCCCAACCCGCGCGGGTCGATGACCTTGCCCGAGGCTGTGCGTGCCTCGCCACGATAGAACCGCTCGAAAATATGTGGCAGGTCGCGCGGGCTGATCCCGACGCCGGTGTCGCTGACCTCGATCAACATGTACCCTTCGCGCAGGCGGCCCAGTGCGATCTCGATCCGGCCGCCCGGCTCGGTGTACTTGATGCTGTTGTCGATCAGGTGGCCGAGCGCCCATTGCAGGCGCCGGTCGTCGCCGATGATCGAGCGGTGGTCCGCGTTGACGATCATCACGCCCAACGACAACTCCGCGCGGTTGATGCGCGACTGAAGCCCCTGAATGACGTTGAAGACCAACTGCGGCAGGGCGATCTCCTGCTCGCGCACGGCGAAGCTGCCCGCGCCGATCTCCGAGATGTCCAGCAGCTCGATGATCATCCGGTCCAGCACGGCGGCGTTGCGGCTGATCGCTTCGAGGAACTTGCGGTTGGGCGGGCGGTCTTCGGGCATGGCGAGCAGCACCTCGCTCATGCCTTTGATCGCGGCCAGCGGGGTGCGCAGTTCGTGGCTCATCTGCGTCACGAACTGGTCCTTCAAGCGGTCGGAGAGCGCCTCGCGGGTGACGTCGCGCAGCATCAGCACGGTGCCCAGCCGGTTGCCTTCGGAGTCGGCGACGATCGCGATCTGCGCGCCGATCACACGGTCGTTGATCTCGACGCGCTGTGCTTTGCCGAGCGTGATCTCGCCGTCGAGCGCGGTGTGGCGGCGGGCGGCGACTAGCATCCGGGCCAGCTCGCTGTCGCGAAAGGCGCGCGTGGACCCCAGCAGTTCGCGCGCCGCTCGATTGGTGAAGATCACGCGCCCTTCGTTGTCCTGCATGATGACGCCTTCGCTGATGGCGGCCAGCACGCCGGTCAGCCGGGCGATGTCGGTCGACTGAGTCCGCGCCAGCTCTTGCAGCTCGCGGACGGTTGCCTGTGGCGCGCGTTCGGCCTGGGCGGCGCGGCTCTTGCGGCGCAGCCCGCCGTAGAGCCGCTCGAAGAGGCGTCCTGTGTTCGAACCGAGCGCGTCGACCGACTGGAGCATGCTGGCAATGGGGCGCGTGCGTTCGGATGAGGCGGAGTCCTGGGGGTTGGGCATGCGTTGACCTCGGCCTTCTGGATGGCCTGCTGGGCGCGTGGCGCTAACTTGCGTTGGCCTTGCGCTGGTAGATGGTGTCGAGCGTGCGCTTCAGTTCAAACAGGTCCGGCAGCGGCTTGTAGATAATATGATCCACGCCGTATTCCTTCAGCATGGCATCGCGCTCGCTTTCCGTCAGGGTAAAGGCGGTCATCAGCACAATGGGAATCTGCCGCAGCGGCTCAACACGCCGGATGCGGCGGGCGATCTCGTGGCCCTTGTGGCCGGGCATGCGGATATCCATCAACGCCAGTTCAGGCAAATCCCCCTCAAAATGGCCGGCTTCCACCTGATCCAGCCAGGTCCAGGCTTCATGACCGTTGCGAAACTCCATCGGGGTATGCTGCCACACCTGGAACATCACTTTCACGATATTGCGGATGTCGTCCTCGTCCTCAACAACCAGCCAGGGTTTCACTCCAGCCCTCCGGAAAGCGTGTATCTGCGTTTGGCCGGGTCATTGGCAGGGCGCCTGCGCTCTTAATACTTTAATACTACCTGCTTTTTAGCGCGAGGAACACTCCTGTCTTTTTCCCCGTCACTCCGTCCGCGCCGGGGCGCTCGGCGAATTCAGGGCGATTTCACAGCCGGATCGCGCCTACCGGGCGGCGCAGCATGCAGCGTGGGTGAAGATTTGCGGTTTCAAGCCGCCGCGCCTATAGTGTACATTATTTGACGGGCCGCCCGGCGCCGGTCCTGGCGCTCGATGGCCTTCCGTTGGTACGAGCGACATCGAGGAGCGTGGCGTTGCCGACGTGGATGGTGGTCGAGGACGAACCCGACATCTACGAGCTGTTGCTGGCGATGTTCGAGATCTGGGGGATTCAGGGCGTCGCGTTTGTCGATGGGCCAGAAGCGGTCGCCTGGGTCGAAGACGTCGATCAGGGGCGGGTGCGCGGCGAGTTGCCAGAAGTGGCGCTGCTAGATGTGCGCCTGCCCCAACTCAGCGGCCCTGAGGTCGCGCAGCGGCTACGCCGGAGTTCCCGGCTCGGCCAGATCGGCATCGTCCTCATCACGGCATACCGGCTGTCGCCCGAACAGGAAAAGAACGTGATCGCCGAAGCGCAAGCCGACCTGTTGTTGTTCAAGCCGCTGCCCGCGCTGGCCGAGCTACGCGAGATGATCGAGGGCGTGATCGCCAAGCGCAAGCAGGCGGTTCCTGATCCGCAGCCCCTCGAGACGGGCGGCGCGGGCGTGTCCGAGTCGGTCGCGCTGCCGGCAGGGACGGCTCCGGCGGTTGAGCCGGCCTCGCCGCCCAGAGGATCGAGCAGTGTGGGTGAGCAGACTCCACCGCAGCCGCCAGGCGAGCAGCCGGGCACGCGGCCGGGTGAACCGACGGGGGGTGACGATGCAGAACATTAATCCTTCGCGCAATATCGCCCGCCGTGGGCGCTATTACCTCTTTATCGGCAGCGTCACCTTTTTCGGTGGCGCGATTGCGGTGACGCTCGGCATTCTGTTCTTCTTCTTCCCGCTGTGGCACACCTTCGCCTTTGAAGTGCTGCGTGCGCTGCTGATCTTCGCCGGGGTCGTGGCGCTGATCGCCGGGATCGGGATCATCATCCGCGCGCTGACGCTGCAAAAAGACAACCCGCTGGCCTACGCCGTGGGCGAGGCGCTCAGCCAGTTTCTCGACAACCGCTATACCTATCTGCGCAACGTCAGCAAGCGCGGTGTGGGCTACATCGACGCCGTGCTGGTCGGCCCGCCCGGCGCACTGGTGTTCCGCATCGTCGATTACACCGGGACGTGGATCAACGAGCGCGGTGAGTGGCGGATCATCAACCGCAAAGGGCAGCTTCGCCCCGCGGGAACCAACCCCACCCGCGAGGCCGTGCGCGACGTGATCGCGCTGCGCAAGTTCTTCGCCAAGCGCGGTCTGTCGCAGGTGCCGGTCTACGCCATCGTCGTTTTCACGTCGGAGTTCGCCAAGCTGTCGGCTGAAGGGCCGGTGGTGCCGATCTGCGAGATTCCCACTCTCTACGCGATCATGCGCCGCGATTACCTGACCGACGAGCGCATCGCCCCGCCGACCGTCCGCGCTGCCGTGGATGCAATCATGGACGGCTGACGTCCACGCGCAGTGAGAGTGCCGGATGCCGAAGGGCGATCTCCCTCAAGACGAGTACAACGACCTGAACGATTCCGGCGCGTACGACGCATGGGACGCGGACGGGGCGAACCACGAGGCGTATGATGACCGCTATGAAGTGGCGCCCGACGACGCGGAATCGTCCTACGAGCTGTACGAGCAGGTCTACGCGCAGGCTGCCGCTCACGCTGAGGAAAAGCTGGAGCGTCCGCGTCGCCGGCGCCGGACCAGGAAGTCCCCCCCACCGCCCGGCCCGGTGCGCGCGCTGTGGCTGCGCTGGGAAGAAACCCTGCGCGGCTGCGCGCTGACGGTCGCCGCGGTCGCCCTCGTGCTGGCTATCTTCGCTTATTACATGCTGCGCGCCGATCTGGAAACTGAGTCCGTGCGGGTGCCCAGCGTCGCGGCGCCCGTGGTTCCGTGCGGCGATGAATCCGGGGCCTGGCCGCGCCACGTGCCGGTCGTCGGGCACACCCTGCCGGCGGTGATCCGGAACGAGCTGGCCTACGCCGGAGAGCAGCACGGCTACCAGTTTCACGGAGAGGCAGGGCAGGTGTGGCTCATCACGGTCGAGGCACGCGGTGGGAATACGCTCGACCCCCTGATCCGCCTCTTTGACCGGTCCGGGCGTGAGGTTGCCAGCGCGGACGACCGCTCGGCCACGGATTTCACCGCCGAGCTGACGTTTCGCCTGCCGCAGAGCGGCGCTTACTGCCTGCTGGTCCAGTCGTCGCAGGGCGGGCTGACGTCCGGCGTCTACTGGCTGCGCGTCCGAACGGTGCAGCAGTGAAGCGGCGATTATCACGATTTTTGTTTAATATGTTATTACTGTCATACAAATTCATTGCGCCGGGGTGGAGTTCTGGCTACCATTAGGCTATTCATACGCAGACAGGATCGCCCCCATGCAGCGTTTCGTCCCCCCGGTGTTCGGACCGCCGGACCAGCCACCCGATCGCCCTGAGCCAAGCCGTCTCTACCGGCTGCGTTGGGGGTGGGTGGCGGTACTTGGCGGGGTGGTGCTCGGCGTGACGCTGGGCGCCTACAGCCTGACGGCGGCGCTACTGGACGGGATCGAGCGACCCCTGCACCCCATCGACACACACCATCACGCGCCGGCGCTGGTCATGGCTGTGCTGGCGTGCGGGGCGGCCCTCGGCGTGATCGCGCTGGCGCAGCAGGTGAGCGGCTTCCTGGTGGTACGCGAAGCGCGGCGCGAGGCCGGAGGGGCTTTTCCGGCGCGTGTGCCTGAGCAGCCGGCGCCGATGGTTTCGATGGCCGATTCACTTCAGCGCCAGCGGCTTGATACGGCGCGTTTGCTGGCCGTGCTGGAGTCGATCCCCTACGGGGTAGTGGTGCAGGATTTGGACGGGCGCGTTGTGATGATCAACGACGTGGCCCGAAGTCTATTGGGCAGCCAGCGCGCCTTCCGCGCGGCGCGCCTGCACGAGCTGCCCGAAGCGATCCGGACGACGCTGGGGCCGGCGCTGGCGCCGGGCATCTACGCGCTGGGCGATCCGTCACGCGTGCCGCTGGAAGACAAGATACTCCAGGCGCAGGCCGCCGCGCTCATGAGCGCGCGCGGCGTCCGGCTGGGGACGGTCGTGCTGATCCGCGATGTGACCGCCGAGGTTGAGCGCGAACGCGCGCGCGCCGAGCTGCTGGACCAGCTTAGCGAACAAGTCGCCGCGCCCGGACCCCTGCACCGCTATTCGTCGCTCGCGGCGCTGGCACGCGAGGTCACGCGCAATACGCGCTCGGTTCAGCAGGTGATCGCGGCGCTGCAAGACCTGAGCACCTTCGAGCCGCGCGATCTGGCAACCGACCAGCACCCCCTGGCCCTCAACGACCTGTTGGGTGCCGTCACGCGCGAGTGGCAGCCGCTGGCGCAGGCGGCGGGCATCCGGCTGCGTGTCAAGTTCGCGCCGCACGGCTATTATGTGCTGGGCGACGAGCGGCGGCTGCGCTGGGCGCTGGGTAATGTGCTCGACAACGCGATCAAGTATTCCCCGGCAGACACAGCCGTGCTGATCGCGGGGCGCGTGCGGCTGCGCGAGCCGGCCGCCGCCGAGATCGTGGTCGAAGATCAGGGCTTCGGCATCGCTGCGGACGATCTGCCCCAGGTCTTCGCGCGCTTCTACCGGGGCACCCCGCGCAATGCCCAGGGCGTGCCCGTCCGGCGACCCGGCACCGGCCAGGGCCTGTATATCGCGCAGCGCGTGATCAAGGCCCACGGCGGCGCCATTGCCATCGCCAGCCAGCCGCACCGCGGGACGACCGTCTCCATGACTCTGCCGCTAACTGCCCCGGTGACTCTGAACCTGCCCGAAGTGGACGAGACGATCCGGCATCCGGGCATTGTGGACCCCGTCGACCTGGACGACACCCGCGATATCCCCGTGCTGGCCCTGCTGCCCACCGATCGAGAAGTCGATCTGCTTTGATCCCCACGCTGCCGAATGGCCCGCCGGTCGGGTCGGAAGTACAATTCAAGTAGATCCGCTAGATATCTGCGTTTTACTGGCACGCGAGGAGACCGCATTATGAGCGAGCGACTAGGGAGTTCCTTTCTAACCGGCGAGTTGGCTCCGGAAACGGGAACCTATCAGCTTGTCAACGATCGTCCTGAAGAACTACCGCGCATCGATCTCAGCCGCGTGATTCACCTGAACGAGGGTGAGCCGCTTCCCCCACATCCGGACACGGGCGCGCCCGTTCGCTGGCGGTTCGTGCGCGTCTCGAAGCCCTATCAGTTCCAGGGCTAGGCGCCGGTCACGTTGGGCGGGCGGAAAGGACGCAGATCTTTCCGCCCGTTCTCTTGCACGGCGCGCCGGGGCTTCCGTCATGCCGGCGTCGTGCAGCCGCCGTCCGGTCACCCTGGCCGGGCCTGTATGTACTCGGTAGGATTGACTCACAGCAGGTGCGCGCGGGGCGGCTGTCAGGAGCGGGCGTACGATACTGGTGCCAGTCTCACGGGGCGTGCCGGACGAGCGCGCCGGGCGGCGCTGTTGTTTGTGGTGCACCCTGCTGTTTGTTGAGATTGAGGCCGAGCCTGGCCCGCGTGAGGAGTAAGCGAACGCATGGATTTGAATACCCTGGCTGTAGCAGGCGGCATTTTCGCGCTGCGCGTCATCGGCAACGTGATCACCACACTGCGCCTGGTTATGATGGTGCGCGGCGAAAAGCTCTGGTCGTCGGCCATCGGTACGGTCGAAGCGCTGATCTTCGCGTTGGCGCTGGGCAGCGTCGTGAGCAGTCTGGACAACCTGTGGAACCTGGCCGCCTACAGCGTCGGCTACGGCGTCGGCGGCTATCTGGGCCTGGCGCTGGAGCAGCGCCTTGTGACACGCTTCGTGGCGGTGCAGATCATCTCGCCGCAGTACGCGCATGAGATCGCCGTCGCCGTGCGCGAAGCGGGCTTCGGCGCAACCGAAAGCTGGGGGCAGGGTGCCGAGGGGCAGGTCGGCACGGTGACGGCGGTCGTTCGCCACCGACAGGTCAATCAGGTCGTGGAAATCGCCAACCGGATTGACCCGCAAGCATTTGTGACGATGGAAGAGTTGCGCGGCATCTCACGCGGCTATTTCCGCCGGCTGGCGCGCCCGGAACGCTGAGTGCGATGGTCGATGTCGTAGAGCAGGTCGCGGCGGCGATTGCGCGCGAAAATCTGCTGGAGCCGGGCGCGTCGGTGGTAGTCGGCGTATCTGGCGGGGCGGATTCGCTCACCCTGCTGCATGTGCTGGTTCGCCTGCGCGAGCGGCTGGGGCTGACGGTCGCGGCGGCGACGCTCGATCACGGCCTGCGTGGCGAGGCCGGGGCGTCCGATGCGGCGTTTGTGCGCGCCACAGCCGAAGCGTGGGGGCTGCGCGTCATTGTTGGGCGTGTGGACGTTCGCGCGCTGGCG
>DYEN01000025.1 GCA_020725705.1 Anaerolinea sp. | reverse complement strand
CGCTCCGGACGGGCAGATCGTGCTCGATGTGCCGTGGCCGCAGTCAGACGCGACGCTTTTCGAGACGACGCTCCGGCTGGCAAGTGGCGGTGAACACACCATCGAGGTGCACGCGCGCCAGAACACCGCCGGGCGCTATGCTTTGAGCCTCACTCTGGCTCAGGCCGGGGCCGCAGCGCGTCGCGACGTCGCGCTAAGCTACGGCCAGACCGTTGAGGGCGATTTGATCGACCCGATGGCGCAGGATGTCTGGTCGTTTCGCGGCGAGCCGGGTGATGTGGTCGATGTCACGGTAACCCCTTCGGATGGCACGTTCCGGCCTGAAGTCACGCTGTTCAGCCCGACCGGAAGCGTCGTTGCGACCACCGGCGGAGCCGGCTCGGCTGCCGGCGCCGGGTTAAGCGCGGCCCGGCTGCCGCTTGGCGGCACCTACACGGTTTCCGTGCGCCCGGCCGACGCGCGGACCGGGGCCTACCGGCTGGCCGTGTACCTGCGTAGCTCCAGCCGCGTGGATACCGGGTTCGTGCCCATGCCGCTCGAAGTGGGCAGCCCGGCACGGAGTCGTCTGACAGGCAACGCGCCCATCGCGTTGTTCAGTGTGCGTGCAAGCGGAGTGCTGGCTTTGGCGCTCGACACGTCCGACCCGCAGGCGCAGATTGTGGTCAACGTGCTGAGCGAAAACCGGGCGCTGTTGGACTCGTTCGCGGGGCTGGGCAGCGTGCGTGCCAGCCTGTCGCTGGGCAGCCTGACCGGCGCCTGGCTGGAGATCACATCCCCGGACGTGGACATGAACACCTCGTTGGACGTCGTCGTCGAGGCCACCCAGCTTCGCATAGCCCGCCGGACGGCGCGCGCTTTGCCATTTGATGCCACGCGGCACGCTCAGCGGCTCGGCGAGCCGGATGTCTGGTTCTTCGACGCGCGCGCCGGTGATCTGATCCGGCTGTCTCTACGTCCGGATGTCTTCTCACCGGACGGGATCGCCCAGGTCTACAGCCCCGGGGGCGATCTGTTGTTCCAGCGATGGGTGGCTGCGGGGTTCGACCAGGCTTTGTTGCTCGAGCAGACCGGTGTCTATGAAGTTGTGCTTCGCGGTCTGGATGTTGAGCGTTATCACATTGGCCTGACGCGCAGCGGCGCCGGGGGGCAGTCGTTCGATCTGCTCGTTGATCGGGTTGAGCGCGGCCCGCTTGGCGCACCCCCCGAGCCGCGCGGCTCCGGCGAGCTATCCGCTCAATCCGGCGACGAATGGACGCTGGACATCGAGCAGCCGGGTGTGTGGCTGTTTGAACTGGCAGGTTCCCCGGATGGCCCGCCGCTCGCGCTGCGTGTCGAAACACCTGTTGGCGAGTTGCTCGGCCAGCGCGTCAGCGAGCCGGTGAACGGCCTGGCGCGGCTTGTGCTGGAGATCCCAGCGCCGGGGCGTTACCGAGTCACCGCTCTCAACACGACTGCGGAGCAGGCGGCGTACGCGCTGCGCGCCGCGCCGATGACCGGGGGCCTGCTCGTGCCGGGCAACCCGGCGCGCGGCGTATTGCTCGGCGGCAACGCAGAAAACCGGTGGACGATCCGCGTCGCGGCACCGGCGCTGCTTCAGATTCAGGTGGAGGGCATGCCGGATGCAGCCCTGCCGGAGTTGCTGGTCGTGCAGCCGGACGGGCTGCTGGCGCCGCTACTCCCCATCGACGCGCAGCAGCCGGGGAACATGTCGGCGCCGGTGTCTGAGAGCGGGTTGTACACCATCGTCGCCCGCCAGCCGGCAGGGGTCACACACACCCGCTATCTGATCACCGCCGCCGCAGAGCCTCCCTTCGACCCAACGCCGCCGGCGGCACAGATGGCTGCGACGGAGCAGGCGTCCCTGATCGCCACACCGGAGCCGGTAACCGGGCCGCTGGTGCTGGACCCGGCCGAGCAGATCCTGCCCGCACTGCGGCCCGGTGCGGACGCGCTGGCCGGCGCGCAGCCGATGGCGCTCGACACCACCATGCGCGGAGAAATTCCGCTCAACACGCGCTATCAAGTCTGGCGCTTTCAGGCCGGCGCCGGCCAGAACGTGGGCATCACGACGATCGGGCTGGCACGTGCCGCCGCGCCAGATATCACCCTGCTTGACGAAGAGGGCAGGGTGCTGGCGCGCAGCTTCCGCCCCGATCGCCTGCGGAATACGCTGGAGCATCGCTTCGCAGCGGCCGGGCGCTACTTCGTCACGGTGCGGTATGACCCCGGCGGGCGATATCTGCTGCGCGTGGACGATCTGAGCCGTCTGGACGAGAGTGTGCGCGGTGTCCTGCCCGGCCACGTGATCGATTTCGGCCAGACGTTGCACGCAGAGCTACCCGGCGCGGACGCTCCCCTCTACGCAGTTTTCTATGCGCAGGAGGGGGATCAGATCCGTCTCCAGGCTGTGCGCCCGGCCGGGTCTGGCGGACTGCGGATAAGCCTGGAGACGGTCAGCGGTGCCGTGCTGGCGGCCACGGATGTCGATCCAAGCGCCCCTTGGCGCGCGAGCCTCGATGCCCGTGTGGCGAATGAAGGTGCGTACCGCCTGGTCGTTGAGCCTGCCGAGGGCGAATCGGCAGCCGGCCCGGTAGCGATTCACCTGGCATTGCGCGGTGCGAGTGCGCTCGGCCGTGATGGCCGCGTGCTGGTCAGCGAGGGATACGGCAGCCTCGATGCGGACAGCCCGGCTGACGTCTGGCTCTTTTCGGCGACCGGCGGAGAGCGTGTGTCGATCGCGGTTCAGCCGGTGGATGGCCAGAGCCTGCCGCTGACGGTTGAGCTGGCAGATACCGCCGGCGTGCCGTTTCTGCACCGCGCCTCGATGGTGGGCGCGTCAACCGTGACGCTGGAGGCGATCAGCCTGCCGCGCTCAGGCGTCTATCGTCTGCTCATCCGCACGGGGCAGGGCGAGCGCGGCCTGTACCATGTCACCCTGGCGCGTGATTTGAGTAGCCTGTCGGACGCGCAGCAGGCTTTGCCGTTGAACCGGACGGTCAGCCGGGTGCTGACTGAGGAGAACCGGCTCGACGTGTGGACCTTCGCCGGGACCAAAGGGGACGTCATTTCGGCAGAAGCGCGAGCCATTCGCGGCGATCCGGCCCTGCTGAGTTTCCAGATCCGGACGCAAACGGGCGATGTGCTGACTACCGCCGCCGCTGATGCTTCGGGCCGGGCCGTAGCGCCGCAGGTGCTATTGCCCGAGACCGGCCATTACACGCTGGCCGTAGGGAATGTCGACACCACGTTTGACGGTGCGCTTGCATATGACCTGACGGTGCTGCTTGAAAGCACACAGGCCCGGTCGATGGGCGGGGTGCTGAATGGTCCGGGCTATGGCGCGGGCGTGCTCAGCGGCGCGGACCTGCGCGATGTGTGGCTGTTCCCCGCCCGCCAGGGCGATCTGGTGCGGGTGTCCGTGGTGGCTGAGGGCGGGGGTGTAGCGGCCAGCATCCTAACGACGGACTGGCATATCGCCAGCACGGCCGGGCGGCCCAGCACACTGACCGTTGCCGATAGCGACGGCGAAGGCACGCTGCTTCTTGAGGCGGTGATCATTCCGGCAGACGGCGTGTACACAATTGACGTCAGTGCTCCCCCTAACGCCAACACGCGCTATACCGTTCGCCTGCAACTGGAGCCGGCCGGAGCATTGCCGGCGGTTCCCGTTGTGCCGCCTCAGCAAGTCGAAGGGCGGATCTCGCTGGCGAATCTGCACGATGCCTGGGTGGTCGAGGGACGGCAGGGCGACACGCTGACTTTGCGCGTCGTAGCCGACAGCCGGGCCACACTCGCGCCGGTAGCGACGGTCTACGGGCCGCGAGGCGAGCCGTTGATACAGGTGCGCGCCGCCAGCGATCGGGAAGCGAGGCTCGAGTCCTACATATTGCCACTAACCGGGTCCTACACCGTCGAGATCGGCAGGCGGCTGGCGGAGAGCGGCGCGACGGAAGGGCGCTATCGTGCAGAGATTGAGCTAACACCCGGCCCGCCCGTCGCGACGCGGCTGCTCCGCTACGGCCAGGTGGGACGGAGCTGGCTCAATACTTCGGCGCCGGTCGAGCAGTGGACCTTCGAGGGTGAGGCGGGTGATGTGGTTGAGGCGCAGATATCGGTCGTGGGCGGGTCGCTCGACCCGATAGTGCGCCTCTATGGGCCAGACGAGGCGCTTCTGGCAGTTTCGGGCGAAGATACGATTGCCGGGGCACGCGTGCAGGCCCGGCTGCCGGCCAGCGGCATCTACCGGATTGAAGTAGCGCGCCTGAGCGGCGCATTTGGGACCGCTCAGGGGAACTATGCCCTGTCGCTGAACCGGATATACCGGGCCGCGGGCCTGACCGCACAGTCCATGATGGGGTATGGGCAGCGCGTGCTCGGCACGGTTGACGCCACCACTGCGCAGGCACACTGGTCCTTCGCCGGCGCCGCAGGCGATTCCATCCGTGCATCGGTTCGCTTCCCGATGGATGACGCGCCACTCGTGCTGACGGTGACCGATCCGGCGGGCGAAGTGCTGGCCAGTGGTACGCGCGCAGGCGGGCGCGCCACGATCGAGGGTCTGACACTGCCATCGAGCGGGATATATGTGCTGGAAGTTCGTCGCCTCGCCGATGCTCGCGCCCGGTACAGCCCGTACGAGCTTGAGCTGACGCTGATCGGCGGACGGGCCGGGCGCATGCAAGCCGGCGGTCTGTTGGACTGGGGGCAGCCATCGTATGGGCGCATCGATGATCCGTCCCGGTTGCACCTGTGGACATTCCGCGCGAGCCGCGGCAACCAGGCTGTGCTGGCGGTCGCGCGATTGGATGGGGTGCTGGCGGTTGAGCTGACCCTGTTGGCGCCCGACGGGACGGCACTGCTGAACGAGGTGCCGGCACCCGGCGTAGGCGCGGTGATGACCGAGCCATTGACTTTTCAGGAAACGGGCCTCTACACCCTGGTTGTGGCAGCGCGCGACGAGGCGCTTGGGTTGCGTTATCGCGTGCAGCTTATGTCGCTGTCCGCCGACGGGGAAGCGCCACCCGGCTAGGCCGGGCGCGGGGGTAGCACAGCCAGATCGCAGCGGACCCGCCGAAGGGGTCCGCTTTTTCTGCGCATGCGCTGGTGCCCTGGAGAGGACTCGAACCTCCACGCCCGAAAGGGCACAGGCCCTCAACCTGCCGCGTATGCCAATTCCGCCACCAGGGCTAGACTGCCCGAAATTATACACGCTGGCCGGTGGATGTCAATGGTTGGCAGGCGGCGGCCAGATGCGTACAATCAGTCCGGAGCTTGTCCCGACGACGCGTCCTGAGCGACGGTTGAAGGGCTGTGCGGACAGGATAGTGCACCACCATGCGGATCGTGGTTGATGCAATGGGAAGCGATCATCACCCGGGGCCAGACGTTGAGGGTGCGGTTCTGGCAGCGCGGGAGTTCGGCGACACAATTGTCCTGGTGGGCGATCGGGAGCGTGTGCAGGCCGAGCTTGCGCGCCATGAGACGGCCGGCCTTCCGATTGAAGTGGTCCACGCGCCGCAGCAGATCACCATGGAAGATAAGCCCGGCCTGGTGGGCCGGGCCAAACCCGAGTCGTCAATGCATATCGGTATGCAGTTGGTCGCCATGGGCGACGCCGACGCCTTTGTGACGGCTGGAAACACGGGGGCGGTGCTCGCCATCGCGACCCTGCACACCCTTAAGCGAATTAAGGGGGTTCATCGCCCGGCACTGTCGGTGATCATTACGCTCGAGGGTCAGTCGCTCATTCTGCTGG
>DYEN01000371.1 GCA_020725705.1 Anaerolinea sp. | reverse complement strand
GGAGCGCGCCCATGCGGAGCTAGAAGCGATCATCCCGCCCGAGGACTATTACCCGGCCCACCTGAACCTGATCCGACACGGGCGCGAGATCTGCCACGCGCGCAATCCGCGCTGCGCGATCTGCCCGCTGGCGCCGCACTGCGACTATTACCAGGGGCAGCGAAAAGCGGCTAGAGACGGCTAGAGACAGCGAAAGGCAGCTAGAGACAGCAGAAAGCAGCTAAAGACAGCGAAAGGCAGCTAAAGACGGCGGAAAGCAGCTAGGGGCAGCGAAAGGCAGCCCATGCATCCGGTTGTTCTTAAGCTGTTCTTAGCTGTTCTTAGCTGCTCTTAGCTGTTGTTGGCTGCTTTTCGCTGCTCTTCGCCGTTCTGCGCTACAGATTCGCGAAGCGGTAGCCCACCCCGCGCGAGGTGAGGATGTATTTGGGGCGCTGCGGGTTCTGCTCGATCTTCTGGCGCAGGTAGTGAATGTAGAGCTTGAGGCTGTCGATGGCGTCGCCGTATTCTGGTCCCCACGCTTCGGTGACGAGATCAGTGCGCGTGATGACACGCCCGGCGTTGCGCACCAGCACGCCGAGCAGGTTGAACTCTTTCGGCGTCAGGTGCACGATCTCGCCGCGCACGCGGACTTCGCGGCTGATGAAGTTGATGCGGAACGCGCCGCCATCGAAGACCAGTTCCTCGGCGATGGCGTCCTTGGTGGTGCGCCGCAGCCGCGCCCGGATGCGGGCTTCTAGCTCGTCCACATCGTAGGGCTTGGCAATGTAATCATCGGCGCCCATGTTCAGCCCTTTGGCCGATTGCTTGGGTCCATCCACCGCCGTCAGAAAGATGATCGGCACGTCCGACAGCTCGCGCAGGCGCCGCAGCACCTCGTAGCCGTCCATTTCGGGCAACATGATATCGAGCACGACCAGGTCGGGCTGGGTGCGATAGGCGACCCGCAGCCCTTCTTCCGCGCGCAGCGCCTTGTGGACTTCGAAGCCGCGCTGCTCCAGAATCATCCCCAGCACCTTCAAGATGGCGGGGTCGTCGTCAATGATCAGGATTTTATCGGCCATGCTTGCACACCTCGGCGAGCGTCGCGCCGATGTCTGGCGAGGTTAGGAATGTGTTAATTTTTTAGCACTGTACCACGGCTACAGGGCGGATGCAAGTGGTACGTCGGGAGCCAGTGGTCAAGCGCCAGGCGCGCGTGGGGCGGGCGTCGTGTCCGCTGCTATGGGCGGACAGCAGCGGACACGACACTGTATGGCGGGTGCTACGCTTCGCGCAGGGTGATCGTGACCTCGACGGGTGGGAGTCGTGGCGTGGTGGCCCGGACGCGCACGACACCCGGTGTGTGACGCGCGCGCACGTAAAGCGCCGCCTGCCCGCCGATGAGCGCGAACGGGTTTTCGCCGATCAGGTCCGCCGGCCCATCGATCTCCAGCGTGACAACTTGATTGGTGTAGGGCAGCCGGTTGCCGTAGCGATCCACGATGCGGAATGCCACGCGCGTCATATCCGCGCCGTCGGCAGCCAGCTCGGAATCGTCGGCCTCAAGCGTCAGCGCGTGTGGCAGGCCGTCCGCGGCGATGCACTGCTCCGCGACCGCCTGCCCGTCCAGATAGCCGACCAGCCGCAGGTCGGCCAGCGCCCGGCCCCAGATCATATGCTGGTGCGGCATGGGGATGACAAACGGCGCGCGCGGCAGGTGTGGGAAGGTCTCCCGGTCGGGTGCGAAGCGGCCCACGCTCTCGTCGCCGATGAAAACCTCGACCTCGTCGCAGTTGCTGAACACCACGAGCGGATTGATCCCGCCCCCGCTGCGGTCGCCCATCGACCAGACGGTCGCAGCTTGGAGTACCACGCGCCGCGCCGGGTCGATCTGGCTGGCGTAGAAGGCCGCGGCGTATTTCGGCAGGCGGAAGATATCCATGACGCCGTGATAGCAGATGCGGTCGCCGGAGCCGAATTCCTGGTGCGTGTTGTAGTCGAACGCGCACCACCCGATCGCGCCGGATACACCCACCATCCCAAGTTGCTGATTCTGCACGCGCGCGTGGCGCAGGGCATGCTCGACCGCCCGCTCTTCCTGGTCCCAGGACTTGGTGGGGAAGGTGTGCCCGCCGAACTCGGTGATCAGGTAGGGGGTGTGGTTCGGCTCGCGCAGCGGGATGCCGAAATCGTTGAAGGTGAAGACATCCTCAAGGAACTGGCTTTCCCAGATGTAGCGCACGCCGCCGGTCTGGCGCGTCGGGTCAAGCTGGTGGGCGAGCGCGTTGGTGGCAGTGTAGAATGGCGCGTCGTCCGCCGATTCGTTGATGCGCACACCCCACAGCACGATGGCGGGCCGGTTGCGGTCGCGCACGATCATCGCGCGCAGATAGTCCAGGCTGAGCGCCTTCCAGTCGTCGTCGCCGATGTGCTGCCAGCCGGGGATCTCCTCGAAGACCAGCAGCCCGATCTCGTCGCAGCGGTCGAGGAAATGGCGCGACTGCGGATAGTGCGAGGTGCGCACGATGTTGCAGCCCAGCTCGTACTTGATGATGTCCGCGTCGCGGCGCTGGAGCCGGGCGGGGGCCGCCGCGCCGATGTAGGGGTAGGTCTGGTGGCGGTTGAGGCCGATCAGCGGCAGGTGCTCGCCGTTGAAGTAGAACCCATCCGGCTCAAAGCGTGCCTGGCGGAAGCCGAAGCGGGTGTCCAGCCGGTCATGCACGGTGCCGTCTTCGAACAGCTCGATGCGCAGGGTATACAGCGCCGGGTCGTCGAGCGTCCACAGGCGGAAGTCCCCCTGCCGCAGCGCGATTTCCTGCCGCGCGATGCTCTCCCCTACCGGGGCCGCGACCGCCGTCTCGATCTGGGCGATCCGTACCCCGTCGCTATCGAGCACATCGGCGCGCAGGGCGAGGTCCCGCACCGCATCCGACATATTGCGCAGGGTGGTTTCGATCACCACGCGCGGCTGTTCGCTCAGCACACCCGCCGTATGGACGAACACATCCGCCAGGTGGCAGGCGTCCACCACGCGCAGGCTCACCTCGCGGTAGATGCCCCCGAAGGTCAGATAATCGACCACGAAGCCGTAAGGCGGGATATCCTTCCGCTCGCGCGAGTCGAGGTGAACGGTCAGCAGGTTTTCGCCGGGAACGAGGTGATCGGTCAGATCGAACGAGAACGGCGTGAAGCCGCCGCGATACTCGCCCAGGCGTGCCCCATTGAGGTAGACCGTCGAGGCGATCATCGCGCCTTCGAAGTCGACGAACAGGCGCTGACCCGCCTTTAGCGCGGGCGGCGTAAAGCGTCGGCGATAGGTCGAGATGAACTGGTAGTCGGCGTTGTCGAAATTGTGGTGAGGCAGCAGCACGTTGCTGTGCGGCAGGGTCACCGGCTCGAAGTGGCTGTCCGGCACGCTGTCGTCGACCTGCTCGGGCCGGAACAGCCAACCGGTGTTGAACGCGATCACAGTGCGCAAGAGTGTGTCCTTTCTGGAGCTGGACCCGGACGCCCATCCAGGCCCGTGTGCAGTGCCGATGCGGCGCTATTTCCCCGATCCCAGGGTCAGACCCTGAATAAAATACCGCTGCAGGAAGACAAAGACGAACACGGTCGGCAGGGTCGCCAGCAGCGCGCCGGCCGTGATCAGCGGCCAGTCGGTCACGTATTGCCCCTGAAGTGTCGCCAGCCCCGCCGTGACCGGGCGCAGTGAGTCCGACTGGAGCAGGATCAGCGCCCACAGAAAGTCGTTGAACACCCAGGTGAACTCAAGCGTCGCCAGCGCCGCCAGCGAAGGCAGGCTCAGCGGCAACATGATCTGCCAGTAGATGCGGAACTCACCGCAGCCGTCGACCCGTGCCGCGTCCAGGATCTCGCCCGGCACGGTGCGCATGAAGTTGCGCATCACGAAGGTGCAGAAGCCAAGCTGGAACGCGATGTGAATCAGGATCAGCGCGCCGTAGGTGTCGTAGAGGCCAAGCCGGTTGGTCAGCCGGAACACCGGCAGCAACAAGATCTGGAACGGAAGCATCGTGCCGGCGACGTACATGAAGTAAATGAGCAGATTGCCCCGAAATTTGAAGCGGGCCAGGGCATAGGCGCTTAGCGACGCCAGGAACAGCATGCCCAACAGCGAGGGGATGGTGATGATGAAGCTGTTGAGCAGATATTGCCGGACGCGCGCCGCCACCCAGGCATTGCGGAAGTTCTCGATGACGAACTGGGATGGTATGCTCCAAAAGCCGTGCAGCGTGATGTCGTCCATCGTGCGGACGGATGTCAGCAGCGTGGCGAAGATCGGCAGCAGCCAGGTCAGCGTGAACAGCGTCAGAGCGATGTATTTCGCCGCCGAATTGATGTGCTTGCGCGTTGCCAGGGGGGCGACGCGGCTGGCCGCGTGTGGTTTGGCGAGAGTGGCCATGGCTAATACTCCAGCTCGTCTTTCAGGCTGCGCCACAGGTACAGGCCGACAAAGACAATGCTGATGGTGAACAGCACCACCGCGATTGCCGCGCCATACCCCATGCGATAATTATTAAAGGCCTCGATGTACATATAGTTTGCCAGAACGCGCGTCCCCTGGCCCCCACGGGTCATAACCTGCACCAGGTCGAACGAGCGCAACGAATCGATGACAGAAATGATGAACACGATCGTCGTCACCGGGGCCAGCAGCGGCAGGATCACGTGCCGGAACAACTGCCAGCGGTTGGCCCCATCGACCAGCCCGGCGTCGATGAACGTAGGGTCGAGGTTCTTCAGCCCGGCCAGATACAGAACCATCACATAGCCGACCTGCCGCCAGGTCGCCGCCGCGATGATGCAGTAGATCGCCAGGTTGCGATCGGCCAGCCAGCCGGGCGGGTCGCTGGTGATTCCGCTCTGGATCAACAGCGAGTTGATCAACCCCTTCGACGGGTGATAGACCCACGCCCACACCAGCGCGATGACCGGCCACGACAACACCAGCGGCGAATAGAAGCTGACCTTGTACCAGCGCCCGCCGCGCATATCGGTGTTGAAGATCAGGGCCAGGCCCAGGCCGAGCGTCGTCGGCACGGTCACAAACGCGACCAGCCAGCGCAGGTTATTGCCCAACGATTCGGTCAGGGCGCTCTGGCCGAACAGGATGCGATAGTTTCTCAGGCCGATGTAGTTCGGCGTGCTGACCCCATCCCAATCCGTCAGGCTCAAATAGAACGTGTAGACGGTTGGCCCGATGATCCAGACCAGGTACAGCGCCAGCGCCGGCAGCAGGAACAGATAGGGGGTCCACTTCTGCGGCACGGGCGGCCGTAGCGCTGAGGCGCGCCGGCCAAGGCGCTGCGCCACGATGTTGACCGGGGGTAGAAGCAGCACGGTCTGGGCGATCAGGCCCACCAGCGCGACCAGGGTGAGGTCCGCACCGGCGCCCAGGTTGGCCCGGATATACTCGGCTACCTCACCCTCGCGCACCCAATACAGATCGATGTAATACACCAACCCTATCAGGCCGATGGCCGCTGCCAGGACCGAGGCCAGGGCGCCGCGGTGTGGAGCCATCAATCCCCACAGGCCGGCCCCCAACGCCAGCAGAGCGGAGACCGGGATGAACACGATCTGCCAGGTGCCGAAAGACTTCAGGCTGCCCCCGGTCAGTACATCGGACATCAGGCGGGCGCCGCTGTACTTGATCTCGGTCCACATCCACGGCATGAAAATAAACGCCACCAGGATGATCGCTGCGCAGAGGATCGCGAGGAAATTCGCGCCGGCGAAATCCAGCGGCTCCCGCAGTGGCTGCGATTTGATTGCTGTAGCCATGATGCGCTCCTTGTCATGCTTGGGAGCGGCACGGCCACCCGTGCGGATGGCCGTGCCCTGGGGTCAGGCGCAGGGCCTGGCCGGGTTGCGGGAGAGATTACTCGGCGGTCTCTTCCAGGATCCGCAGACGCTCGGCCTCAAGATCGGCGAGAATCTGGTCGATCGAGGATGGATCGCTCCAGAACCGCGCGAAGCCGTTCAGGCCCGCCTCGGCCATCGGCGCGGTCGTATCGCGATCGTAGAACTGCGCGACATAGTCGGCGGTCTGGATCAGCTCGATACCCTTCTGGGTGAGAGGCGCAGCGCCGCTGACGTCGACATCGATGCGGGTGGGCAGGCGGCCTAGCTCGTCAAAGGCTTTCTGCTGCATCTCCTGCGACCCGATGAAGGCCAGGAATTCCTTACCGCCTTCCAGGTTGCGCGCGTTGGCTGCGATGAAGTATCCGTCGGTCGGCGCGTCTTCACCGATCGGCACATCCGGGTCGATGATCGGGAAGCGGAAGAAGTCCAGGTCGTCTTCCAGCTCGTCCGGGTACGAGTCCACGATGAACTGGCCCATCAGGTACATCGCCGCGGAGCCTTCGGCCATGGGCGTCAGGGCTTCCTGCCAGGCGTAGGCGGCGGCGTCCTGGATGAAGCAATTGTGGTCAAAGAGCTGCTGCCAGTATTCGAAGACGGTCTTGACGCGCTCGTCGGTATACGACTCCTTGAGCAGCATCAGATCGATGTGGAACTGGGGGCCGTTGATGCGCATGTTGAGATAGTCGAACCAGGCGGCTGCCGTCCAGGGGTAGCGTGTACCGATGGTGATCGGCGTGATGCCCGCCGCGTTCAGCGTATCGCACGCCGCCAGGAACTCGTCCCAGGTCTCCGGGACTTCGGTGATCCCGGCCTGCTCGAACAGCGAAGGCCGGTAATACACCGCCCACCAGTAGTACGAAGTCGGCAGGAAGTACTGCTTGCCATCCACCGAGGCCAGGGCCACAAAGCCGGGCGCATAGGTCTCGTTGAAGCCGTACTCCTCGAAAACATCCGAGATGTCGGCAATCAGCCCGCGGTCGATGAAGAAGCGGGCGCGCTCGCCGGCGAACCAGGTCAGCACGTCCGGGGCCGGATCGGCAGTCAGGTACGCGCGGATGGCCTGCTTGAAGTCCTCGTGCGCAATGATGGAGTGCTCTACCGGCATCAGCGGGTGAGCCTCATTCCACATGGCGACCATCTCTTCGTCAAAAGCGCGCGGGATAGGGTCACCGTGCATGGAGTTGTAGGTGATGTACTGTGGCCCCTGCGCCACCGCGGCGGGTACCAGCAGCCCAACAACGAACAGCAATGTAAGCAGCAAACCGAGCTTGGAGAACTTGGATCTGTTCACGGTAGAACTCCTTTTGAAACGACTAATTCAGCTTGTTATTGCGTGTGCCATCGCTGGGTCAGAGGCGCCAGGATGGTCCTGCGAAGCGGTGAGACTCTCGGCGATCGTCAGGCGGGTGGTTCCTCCTCTCTTGACTCGGTTCGGTTGGTCGGCATCGATGGATGGAAATCGGGATTGGGTGGGGCGGTTGTCTCGCGGAGCACGAAGTGCACCGGGAGCACGGTCTGTTCGGGCGTGGCACCTTCGAGGATGTCAAACAGCATGCGCGCGGCGGCCTGCCCGCTTTCGGGCGCGCGCTGGTCGATGGTGGTCAGCGGCGGGGCGAAGCTGGACGCTGCCGGGATGTCGTCGTAGCCGGTCACGCTCAAATCCTGCGGGACGCGGCGGCCCATCAGCCGCGCCTGCTGGATCGCGCCCATCGCCATGCGGTCGTTCAGGCAGATCAGCGCGGTGATCTCAGGGTGGCGGGTCAGCAGGTCGGCGGCGCAGGCGGCGCCGCTTTCGGTCGAAAAGTCTCCGTTGGCGCGCGGCAGGCTGTCGAAATCCAGGCCATGCGCCTCGGCCACGGCGCGCAGCCCCTCGATGCGGTGCTCGAGCGCCATGTTCATATTCTCCGGCACGGTGATCAGGCCGATCTGGCGATGCCCCAGCCCCAGGATGTGGGTCATGATCTGCTCGCCGCCGGAAAAGTCGTCGCTGCGCACCCAGTAGTCGCCCTCGCGCACGTCGTAGCCGATGACGACCGTCGGCAGGCCTTTGGCGCGCGCGTCTTCGATCACCGACGCTTCCGGCACGTTGTCGATCGCGATCAGGCCGTCCAGATAGCCGCTGAGCACCAACTGGCGATAGTGCTCGTCCGGCCCGGACGGTGACAGGCGCGGCGTGCTGAGCAGCATGTTGTAGCCGCGCTGGGTGATAACCGACTCGATGCCGCCCAGGATGCGCAGGGTCAGCGGGTCGCTGAAGATCGGCTCGTAGACATAGGGGAACACCACAGCGATGATGTGCGTCTTGCCAGCGGCCAGGGCGCGCGCCGCCAGGTTGGGAACATAGCCCAGCTCGCGCACGGCTTCCATAACCTTGCGGCGCGTCTCTTCGGTGAAATAGGGCGTGTTGGAGAGGACTTTGGAGACGGTGGCGGTGGAAACCCCGGCACGCCGGGAGACATCCTGTAAGGTCGGCATGGTCGCCCTCAGCCTACGCGACGATAGTTAAGCGATTAACTATCGTCATAAAAAAGAGAGCAGGCTGTAGTTAAGCCTTTAACTACAGCATACAGCCGATTTCTGCCCGTGTCAACACCCGTGCGCGCTCACGCTGGCCGATGGCTGTTCCCGTTGCGGTTGAAGAAGATGGTGGCGTGGAGCGTGCCGAGGATCAACTGGTCTCCGTCGGCAACCAGATATTCCTCATGCGGGCGCAGCAATTCACCGTTGAGGTAGGTGCCGTTGGTGCTATCAAGATCGGTCACAACAAGGTGCTTACCACGCCGCCACAGCAGGCAGTGCTGGCGCGACACACCGTGACGGTGGGCGCCCAGCTCCGACAGATCGAGGATATTGGCATCGGGCGCTGAGCCGCGCCCCAGCACCACCGGCGACGCCAGCGAGAGTGTATAGCACACGCCCGACGGGAAAAACTGCAGTAGCACGCTGGAATGGAAATCGAAGCGCTCGTTCCCCTTGCGCTCGGACGCGACGGTGAGCGGACGGCGGCGTAGCGGCTGCGTGGCGGTGATTCGGGGCGGCACCGGCGTGTCTTCGCAGTCTGAGCACGGTACGTCCTTCCCGTGAAGGACTTGGCCGCAGCGATTACAGTGATAGGTCGTCAGAAGAGCCATAGTGCGTCAGTACCGAATTCTGCTCTGCGTCTCCAGACGCTATGAGCGCAATCTAGCGTGTTGTAATTAGCATATCGGACTGTATACAACGGACCGCTTACCAGGAGCGCTCAATCTGGAAATTCGATCAAAGAGGGGGGGGCGAGGCTATATGGAAACGGGCCGCGCGCGACCTGACACGTCGCGCGCGACAAACAACGGGATATGCGCCAGCCCGATGTGCGGGCTAGGATCGCTGGCCGGGACGCTTACACCGAACCCGGCTCAGGGGGCCAGCCGGCGCAGCAGTTCGCGTGCTGTTGCCAGCTCGTCTTCGTTGATCATGTGTCCCATGCCGGGGTAGATGCGCCGGGTGACGTCACCGCCCAGGCGTGCCAGCACGTCGGCGCTGTGCTCGACGCGCGCCAGGGGGATATGCGGATCGCGGTCGCCGCAGCCCAGGAAGACGGACGTTCCGTCCAGTGACCCGGCGTAGTCGCGCGGGGTGCCGTCCGGCCCGATCAAGCCGCCGCTGAACGCCAGCACCGCGCCGTAGCGGCGGGCGTGGCGCGCGGCGTATTCCAGCGCCAGGCACGCCCCCTGCGAAAAGCCCACCAGCGCGATTCGGTCCGGTGCCAGGCCTGCCTGCCCGGCCTGCGCAACAACGGCACCCACCAGCGCCAGGGCGGACGAGAGATGCGGCTCGTTGGCGTCCAGCGGCGCGAGGAACGGAAACGGATACCAGGAAAAACCGGCGGCCTGAGGCGCCAGGTAGGCCAGGCCCGGCTGCCCGATGGCGTCCGCCAGAGTGAGGATGTCGTCGGCAGTGGCGCCGCGCCCATGCAGCAGCACCAGTGCGGCACGCGCCCGTTCCAGCGGCTCGCCGGCGGCGCGGACCGGTTGCCCGGCGTGCGGATCGAGGGCAGACCGGTCAGCCATGCGCGCCCTTCCCGGCGGGGACGCGGATCGGCGGCAGGATGCGCTCGATGGTGGCCCGCTGCGGCTCGTACCACGGCGGCAGCTTGAGCGATGTGCCCAGTGAGTCGGGCGCTTCATCCAGCGTGAAGCCCGGCGGATCGGTTGCGATCTCGAACAGCACGCCGCCCGGCTCGCGGAAGTAGATCGAGCGAAAGTACTGGCGGTCCAGCACGTCTGTCACGCGCAGCCCGTGCGCGGCGACGCGCTCGCGCCAGGCGCGTTGCCGGGCGTCATCCGCCGCCCGCCACGCGACATGATGCACAGTCCCCGCGCCGCCGGCAGCCGGACCGGTATCCGGCAGGTGCAGGACGTCAACCCGCGTCCCGACGCCCGACCCGGCGGTGTGGTAGCGCGTCCGGTTACCTGCCTCGGCGACCGGGGCGAAACCCAGGGTGTCGCGCAGGATCGCGCCGGTCAGTGCCGCGTCTGCTTCCCACAGGGTGACGCTGTGCACGCCGCGAATGGCGTGTTCTGCCGGCAGCGGCCCGCCACCCCAGCCGGGAAGCGACGCGGCACCCTCATCGCCCACGATCTCCAGCGGCAGGCCGTCCGGATCGGCAAACATGATAATTTCTTCGTCGAAGCGCACTTGCGGACCGCTGACCTGGACGCCAGCCGCTGACAGATGCGCTTGCCAGAAGCCGAGCGAGCCGGCCGGCACGCTGAACGCCGTCGCGCCGATCTGGCTGGTCCCCTGGCGGCCCCGGCGCGCGCCGGGCCACGGGAAGAAGGTCAGGATCGTGCCGGGACGGCCCAGCTCGTCTCCATAGTAGAAGTGATAGGTGCCGGGGTCGTCGAAGTTGACGGTCTGTTTGACCAGACGCAACCCCAGCACGCCCGCGTAGAAATCCACGTTGCGCTGGGGATCGCTGGCGATGGCGGTGACGTGGTGAATCCCGGTCAGCGTTTCGGCCATGCGGTTTGGTCCTTTACAGGCTGCGGGGAGCCGTCAAGCGCGGCGCGCACGGCCGGGACGACTTCCTCGGCGAACACGGCGATCTGGCGTTCTTCGTCTCCTGCCACCGGCCAGAAGATGAACGTGTCCATGCGCGAGTCGTGATGTAGCGTCAGAAGCGCATCGACCCAACGCTCAGGCGGGCCGACCAGGCCGCTCTCGGCCTTGATACCCGCGCTGCTCGGCACGATCGCGCCCATTAGATTGTAGCCGCGCCGGATCGCGGATGGCGAGCGTCCTGCCTGGGCGGCGCCTTCGTCGATGGCGTCGTTGAGCGCCGCCAGCCTGCTCGGCGGGACGTAGTTGTAGGACACGATGACACCATCCGCCATCCGCCCGCTGAGCCGCAGCATACGCGGGCCAAGGGCACCGGTCCAGATCGGCACGGCGTGGTCCGGACCGGGACCGGGCCGCGCGCCGCGCACGCGGTAATACGCGCCATCGTAGCTGAACGAGCCATTCACGTGCTCAAGCATCCCGCGGATGATGGTCAGCGCCTCTTTGAACGCCCGGTAGGATTCGCCCGCCGTGCGCTCGTCCACGCCGTAAGCGGCGATGCCCGCCCAATACGCACCGGCGCCGATCCCCAGCTCGAAGCGACCCCCACTCAGCAGATCGAGCGTGGCGGTCTGCTTGGCAAGCATGGCCGGCGGGCGCAGGGGCGTGTTGGCGACGTTGGTGAGCAGGTGCACGCGGCTGGTGCGCGCGGCCAGCATGCTCAGCAGCGTCCAGGTTTCGAGCATGCGGCGGTTATAGGGGTGATCCTGCAGCGCGATCAGATCCAGCCCGGTCCGGTCAGCGATTGCGGCCCGCGCGAACGGCAGGGTCAGATCGCCGACGGTCGGGTCGATATTGATCCCAAAACGGGTTGGAAGGGCAACGGACATCGGTATCTCCTTGAGCGAGCGGGGGACGCCGCGCGGCGTCCCCCGCCCTTATACCCGATCGGCATCGCCTCAGACGGCGGCAGCCGCGGCTTCCTCGATCAGCTCCAGTTCAATCTCGATCTTAATCTCGTCACCCACCAGAACGCCACCTGCTTCAAGGGCCTTGTTCCAGGTCAGACCCCAGTCCTTGCGGTTGATCTTCGTACGCGCCTCGAACCCGGCGCTGCGATGACCCCATGGGCTGGTCACGATCCCGGTGTGCTCGACATCCAGCGTCACCGGGCGTGTGATGCCGCGAATGGTGAGATCGCCGTGCAGACGGGCAGTCGTTTCACCGGTGCGCTCGACGCGGGTGCTCTTGAAGATGATGTGCGGGTGGTTTTCGACGTCGAGAAAATCCGCCGAACGCAGGTGTGCGTCGCGCTGCGGCTCGCGGGTGTTGATGCTGGCGGCGTCGATCTCGACTTCGACGCGGGTGTTCTCCGGACGTTCGACGTCCAGCTCGACCGTCCCGGTGAACCGCTCGAACTCGCCGCGCACGTTCGCGATCATCATGTGGCGAACGGTGAAATGAATCGCCGAATGTGCAGGGTCGATCTTCCAGGCCATGCTTGTTCCTCCTTGCAATACCGATCGATAGATATGGTTGCTATATAGACCGTATATATGTGAACCTTATACGCCGAAAAAAGCCCGCACCCGGCGGGTAGGTCGACCCGGGCCGCATCATACGCCGTCGCGCAGCGCCCGATCCCAGCGTGCCAGCAGAGCCATCAACTGCGCCTGTTCCTGTGCGCTGAGCACTTCGATCTGGCTGGCGAGCGTTGCTTCCAGCGCGGGCGCTGCAGCGTTCCAGGCGGCCTTGCCGGCGTCGGTCAGGAACAGCCGGTGCATGCGCCGGTCGCTTGGATCAGGGCACCGCTCGACCAGCCCGGCGTCTTCCAGCCGGTCGATCAGGCCCGCGACGTTGCCCTTGGTGACCAGCAGCCGCTCGGCCAGCGTTTGCTGGCACAGGCCCGGCTCGGTGGCGATGTGGGTCAGCACGTCGAACTGGCTGCGCGTCAGGCCGTACTGCGCCAGCAGGGTTTGCTCGACACGCACCACGCGCTGATAGACTCGCACCAGGTGGAGCCAGGCCAGCACGCTGCGCCGGTATGGGCGGCTGATCGTGACCGGGTCGGCCATCATTCGACTCATTGGTTCACATATAAACTATTTCAATTATAGCAGCCCTGGCGGCGGGTGTCAAATCTTGCCCGGTTTTTCTATTCCTTGAGCGCGCCGGACACCATCCCGCGGATAAAGTGCCGCTGGAAGAAGACGTACAACACCAGCACCGGCAGGCTGACGATCGTCGCCGCGGCGGCCATGACCGGCACATCGGCGGCGTAGCGCCCGCGTAGCAGCGCCAGCCCGACCGGCAGCGTGCGCAGGTCACCGGTGACCATCACCAGCACCAGGAAAAACTCGTTCCAGGTCCACATAAACAGCAGCACGACCAGCGAGAGCAGCGCCGGACGCGAGAGCGGAAACAGCACGCGCCACAGCACGTCCCAGGTGTTGCAGCCGTCTACCACCGCGGCATCGACCAGTTCGCGCGGCATGCCCTTGAAGTGCGCGCGCATCCAGAATGTGCCGAAGGCAAAGCTAAGCGCCACCTGCGGCAGAATCAGCGCCCAATAGGTGTTGCGCAGCCCAAGCTGGCCCATAAACTGCCACAGAGGGATGATCACCGCTTCGGTAGGAACCATCAGCCCCAGCACGATTAACAGCAGCAGGGCGTTGTCGCCCCAGAAGCGGATCATGCCAAAGGCGTAGCCGGACATGGTCGACAGCAGGGTGGCGATCACGACCACGGGAACCACGACAATTACGCTGCTGCGGAAATAGCGCCCGAACTGCGCGCCTTCCCACGCGTCCACGAAATTCTGCCAGCGCCAGGTTTCGGGCAGCGCGAACGGCCCCGCCGCCAGCTCGGATGTCGTCTTGAACGCGGTGAAGAAGATGCCGATGAAGGGCATCAGGGCTGCCAGCAGGAAGAGGGTGAGCAGCGCGTAGGTCAGGGCGGTGCGGGCTTTGCGCTGATAGTAGTAGAAGTCGGCCATCAGACGGTCTGCTCCTCTTCCCGGCGCGCCTGCAGGCGCATCACCAGCGCCGACACGGTGATGATGATGACCGACAGCACCAGCGCCATCGCCGAGCCGTAGCCTGCCCGGTTGCGCTGGAACGCGTGCTGGTAGATCAGCAGGCTGGTGACGATCGTCTCTTTACCGGGGCCGCCGCTGCGTGTGAGCACGAAGACCAGGTCGAAGACGCGCAGCGCCGCGATAAAGGTCAGCACAAAGGCCACCAGAATTTGCTGGCTGAGACCCGGCAGGGTAACGTGGCGGAACTCCTGCCAGGCGTTCGCCCCGGCCACACGCGCCGCGTCGTAGAGGTCCTCGTTGATCGACTGTGCCCCGGCGATGAACAGCACCATGCACAGCCCGTACTGCACCCACAGGCCGACCGTGCCGACGGCGTAGCGCGCGTAGGTGAAGTCGCCCAGCCAGGGCCGGACCCAGCTTTCCAGCCCGATGAGAGACAGGAATTCGTTGATCGGGCCGTCGTAGGCGAACAGCCAGCGCCAGATGATCCCCACGACGACCGAACTCATCACCTGAGGGATGAACAGCCCGGAGCGGAAGATCGCCATGCCACGTAGCCGGCCCCGCGTCATGAGCGCGGTGAGGAACAGGCCGAGCATAATGGGCAGGATGCTGAAGAAGATCACAAAGAAGGCGTTGTGCTGCAGCGCCAGCCAAAAATCTCTATCGCGCCACAGCTCGCGATAGTTATCGAAGCCGATGAAGGTTGGCTCGCTGAAACCCGTCCAGTCGTAGAGGCTGTAGCGCGCGGTGTTGAGGATCGGCCACAGCACGAACAGCACGTAGATCACCAGGCCGGGCAGGATGAAAAGATAGGCGTGATAGGGGCGAAGGTAGGGCGGGTTATTCAGGCGTGTGTTCCAAACGGGTAGTCTCATACACAGCCTAGTCCTGATGTGATCCAAGACAAAGGGGCCGGCCGGTGGGCCAGCCCCCTGCAAACGCTCATCTTTTTTCGGACGATCAGCCGCCGGCCTGGTAGTCCGCTTCCACGTCCTGGATGAACTGCTCAGGTGTCACCTGGCCCGCCATCAGTTCCTGGATGTTGGCCGCGATGTCCGGCATCGTCCAGTCGAGATAGTGGCCGACGGCGTTCTGCGAGCTGATCAAGTTCCAGGCGTTGACGACATCCGCCGTCAAGGTGCCTTCGACCAGCAGGTCCGGATTGACCTCGGCGGCAGGCAGGAAGCCCTGCTCAAAGAGCAGTTCGGCGGCGCGCGGTCCGGTCACCAGGTCGATGTACGCCGCGGCGAGATCGGGGTGCTCGGTGCCGGCGCGGATGCCGTACGCCAGCCCGACACCGCCGATCGACAGCGGGGGTGCGTCCGGCAGGGCCGAGGGAATTACGAAGAAGCCGATGGGTTCCTCGCCCAGCTCGGCGATGATGCTGCCGGTCATCCAGCTACCGGTGATCCACATTGAACCCTGGTGGTTGAGGAACGCGGCGAAGGTCTGGTTGTCATAATCCATCCCCTCGAAGCCCGGCGAGAAGTACCCGGCCTGGATCCACTCGACCATCTTCTGGGCGGCGAGCAGGTTGGCCTCGGTGTCGAACGTCCCGCCTTCGCGCCGGTACATGAAGGCGTCGATCTCCTCGAGGGTCGAATAGGCGTGCTGGATGGCACCCCAGGTATGGATCGCCGGCCAGCCGTCCAGACTGCCGAAGACGATCGGAGTCTTGCCCGCGTCCTTGAGCGCCTTCAACACGGCCTCAAACTCCTCGAAGGTCGTCGGGATGCTCAGGCCCAGCTCGGCGAAGTCCTCTCGCCAGTAATAGGCGCCCACCACCTCGGCGGTGTTCGAGACGCCGTACAGGTTGCCCTCGCCAAAGGTCGCGCCGTCCGGGGTGAAGCGGTTGCGGGCGTGCAGCCCTTCAGCATAGCGATCGAGCCAGCCGTACTGCGCGGCGTAGTCATCGAGGGGAAGCAGCAGCCCGGCCCGCACCAGCGCGCCCATGCCCGTGTAGCCCTGATTGATCATTGCCACGTCCGGGCCGGATGCCTCGGAGAGTGCCAGGGGCAGCAGCGCGGTCAGGTCGCTGGTATCGTACGGCTCGCGCTGCACGGTCACGCCGGGATTCGCCGCCTCGAATTCGGCGGTCAACTGATCAATCATGGCCTGCTCGGCGTCCCGTGTCCAGTTGTCCCAGACGACCAGGGTGATCTGCTCCTGGGCGCCGGCGGGCGCCAGGGCCGCCAGAAAGACGGCCACAATGGTCAACGTGATTAACGCTCGTGCTCTTTTCATCAAAACGACTCCTCGCTGTAAGCAGATAACACACTTTCACGCGACGGGTGCCGCTGTCTGCAATTGTAGCGCATGAGCCAGAGCCTCGCCCATATCCGGCGAGGCTCTGGTCGCTTTGGTGTTGCGAGCGCTACTCAGCCAGCGTCAGATGGCCCCACAGCCGCGGCAGGCCCTGGATCGATCCCCAGGCGCTCCAGGCCGTGCGGGCTTCGTTGCAGTTCTCGCCGATCGCGGCGTCGGCTTTGTCGCAGTCGTAGAGCAGCACGTTGAAGCCGATGGTGTCTCCAGGGGCGACCTCGCCCGGAACTGCGTTCCACGGGATCGCCACTTCCAGGATGTAGCCGCTGTCGGTCCGGCTGGACGCCACCTGCATATCCGGCGCGGTCAGGCTGATGATGCCCTGGTTCGCGTCGGCGTCGCGCTCGGCCTGCACGTTCCCTTCGGTGTCGAACGGGAAGATGCCGGTCTTGAAGGTGGTCAGCGTGTGCTCGCTGGCGCCCGGACCGGCCGGGTCAACTGTGATCTCGACCGAGTCGCTGCGCCAGTGTCCCTTCACGTCGTTGGGGGCGATGTTCGACACCACCACGTCGTCCATCACTTCAACCGCGACGTAGAGGAAGTCATCGTCGTAGGCCACGCTGAACGAGCCGGTCAGGTCGGCTGCATCGGTCGTCTGGCCTTCCCAGATCGCCGTGAAGGGGATGTCGAGCACCTCAAGCCCGGCGTACTCGCTGAGGTCACCGTCGATGGCGGGCGCCGCGGTCAGGCGCGTGGCCGTGGTGGTCGGCACAACCTGGACGACACCCGCGTCGCTCAGCGTGTAGTCACCGTAGGTAGCCTCGACCGTGACGTCGAACTGGCCCTGCGCCATGTCTGCCGGGACCGTCGCCAGAAAGTCCACTGTGATCACCTCGCCGGCCGGCACGGTAACGGTTTGCTCCGGGGCGTCCAGCGAGATCTCGTCCGAGGCCACCGTCAGGCTCAGCGTCACATCCTGGTCAGACTCCGAGCGGTTGTTCAGCACGACCGGGATCGGTGCCGTCTCACCTGCGCCGATCGCGATCTCCGCCGGGACGAGCCGGATCAGGTGCTCGATGTTGTTGCGCTGCGCCCACTCGCGGAAGATTTGCACGCTCTCGATGGGCTGCAACTCGACCGACACCGGCGGCGTGACCTGGATCAGGGCCCGCGCGCTGGCAAAGCGCGGTGCGCCGGCATCGTCCACCGCGTCGAAGCGACCAACCAGAGTCGTGAAGGCGGTCACGTCGGCGTCATCCGGCACGGTGATGGTGAAGGACTGGCTGGCAGAGCCACCGACCGGCACATCGACCGGCGCAGAAGCCTCGCTGATGGTCCAGCCGTCCGGTCCGCTGAGGCTAAGCGACACGTCGTGCAGGTCGATGTCGCTGTTGTTGACCAGCGTCATATCCAGCCCCAGCGTGCCACCCTGGCTGACGTAGAATTCTGAGGGGGTCAGGTGCAACTCGACGCGCGCCGGGGCGTGATCAACACCGGTGAAGACTCCCTCGAGCAGGCTGGTTTCCGCTTCGGGCATGGGCAGGACGGACGCGGCCAGGGTGAAATTCTCCGGCATCAGCGCGCGCTCTGAGGGCGGCAGTACGGCGCTCCATCCCTGGCTGCGATAGCGGCCCAGCGCCACGGCCTCAAGCTCGGCGTAGGTCGCGAACTGGGACGGCGAGAATTCGTTAGTCGGGATCGCCACGCTCGGCGCCAGACCGGCAGCGCCATAGGCCAGTGCGTAGTAGAGCTTCTTGGGCTGCCACGGCTCGATGAATTCCTCGCTGAGCTGTTCCGGGAAGGCGTTCGGGTCGCCGGCCAGGAAGAACGCTTCCGTCGCCAGTTTGGCGATGTACTGGTGATGCCCATGCCCGCGTGGCGACGGGTTCATCGTGATCATGACTTCGGGCTTGAGCACGCGCACGTAGCGCACCAGCTTGCCCAGCGGCTCTTCATAGCCCCAGGCCTGCTCGGTGGCGCTGGCGCTGGTGGTGTAGGCCCAGTCGATCTCATCCAGATGGTAAAGCTGGTCGATGCCCAGCATCCGCAGCGACTGGCGCTCTTCATAGTCGCGCAGGATGCCCAGCGAAGGACCCAGCTCGCGCCCGATCGCGTTGCCGCCGCCCTCGCCGCGCGTCGCGGTAACGACCGCCGCCCGCGCCCCGTGATCGAGCACGTAGCGGGCGAGCGTGGCGGTTGCGGTGGACTCGTCGTCCGGGTGCGCGCCGACAAACAACAGGTCGACTTTCACAGCATCTTCTGAAGTAGCGTTTCTTGGTGTTGGGCGGTCATCTTGCGCGCTGACCAGGGGAGTTGTGATCAGGAAAGCGACAACCAATAGGGCGGACAGTGTGAAGCGTAACATATGTTTGCTCATCGTACGGCTCCTATGAGTTGGCTGGTGTGAAGCCTATTCGAGCGGGCATCAGGCACGATCGCCAGGCGCGACCGTGTGCGGAAGCTCCTTTCTCCGGACCGGAAACTCACTCAACAGGTCGCGCAATTTGCTGGCTGAAGTCCCACCTGAGCCTGTATCTACAATTATAGTTAGGTTAGAGCAGGTGTGACAATAGTACGCTCTGCGCAGGCAGGGAAAAGAAGGGGATGTACTACAGCGGGCGCACGGGGGGACTCCCCCCGTGCGCCCACCGGCTGCAAGCTGCGTCAATGGAACTCGGGAAGCCAGTCCCCATGCGCGGCGATCAGATCGTCCACCAGCGCCCAGATCTGATCCAGATCCAGCTCGGCGGCGGTGTGCGGGTCGAGCATGGCGGCGTGATAGATATGCTCACGCTTACCGGTCAGCGCCGCCTCGACCGCCAGCGCCTGCACGTTGATGTTGGTTTGCATCAAGGCGGCAAGCTGCGGCGGCAGCGCACCGACGCGCACCGGCTGAATCCCGTTGGCGTCGACCAGGCAGGGCACTTCCACGCAGCAACCCTGCGGCAGGTTGTCGATCAGCCCTGTGTTCTCGACGTTCCCGTAAATCACACGCGGGGTGTTGGTTTCGATGCTGTGGATGATGGCGCTGCCGTACTCGTGGCTGCGCTCGTGCGTGATGGGCCGGTTCTCGTCTTCCAGCTCGCGGCGCAAAGACTCCCACCCCGCGATCTGGGCCTCGCAGCGGCGGATGTACTCGTCCAGCGGGATGTTGTAGCGCTCGATCAGGTCCGGGCGGTCGCGCTTGATGAACCACGGCGTGTATTCGCTGAAATGCTCGCTGGACTCGGTCACGAAGTAGCCCAGGCGCTTGAGCATGTCGTAGCGCACGCGGTTGTCGGGCGGCACGCGCCCGTCGGCGATCACCCGGTGGATCAGCGGATAGAGGTCTTGCCCGTCGCGCTCGAAGCGCAGATAGAAGGCCATATGGTTGATGCCCGCGCAGAGGTAGTTGATCTCCTCATAAGGCACGCCGATATCGCGGGCAAGCTGCATGGCAGTTCCCTGCACGCTGTGGCACAGGCCCACGTTCCGGATCGGGGTGGCCCGGTTCAACGCCCAGCACAGCATCGCCATCGGGTTCACGTAGTTCAAGAGCAGCACGTCCGGGCAGACCGCTGCCATATCGCGGCACATCTCAAGCAGCACCGGGATGGTGCGCAGCGCGCGCATGATCCCGCCCACGCCAAGCGTGTCGGCGATGGTGGCGCGCAGGCCGTAACGTTTGGGGATCTCAAAGTCGATCACGGTCGAGGGCTTGTAACCGCCGATCTGGAACATGGCGATGGCGTAGTTCGCCCCATCGAGCGCGGCGCGGCGATCGGTGGTCGCTTCGATGGTAGGATGCGCGCCGAGGGCCTGAGCCAGCTTGCGCGCCACAATCTCAGATGTGTGCAGGCGCTGTGCGTCGATGTCGTGCAGGCTGAAGGTGACATCGGCCAGCTCCGGATAGCTCAGGATATCCCCCATCAGGTTCTTGGCGAACACGGTGCTGCCCGCACCTAGAAACGCAATCTTAACCATCTCTCACTCCTCAAACAGGGCCGGACGCAGGCGAGGGGACGCTCGGTGCCTCACCTCGCACGGCGTTAATGATACCCGCGCCGCGCCGCTCTGCTATCCGGAGTGTTGCGCAGGGTCGGATTTCGCTATAGTAGAGACTTCAGTTGCTGTCGGCATCAGGTTACATCACAGGGAGTAAGAATGCAGCTATGAGCAATCATCCGCTCAATCTGACGTTGCGCTTTCTGCTGGAGCTGGTCGCGTTGGGCGCGATAGCGTACTGGGGCTGGACGCAGAACGACGGCGTCTGGCGTTGGGTCGCCGTGCTGGGCCTGCCGCTGATCGCGGCGGCGCTGTGGGTGACGTTCCGCGTGCCCGGCGACCAGGAACGCATGGCGGAGTCGTTTCGCGCGATGGCGCCGGGGGTAGATGGGGCGCTCCCGGCGCAGAGTGCACCGGGGCGCGTGGCGGTTGCAGTGCCGGGCGTGGTCCGGCTGGCGATTGAGGCGATCTTCTTCGGCGGGGCGGTCTGGTTGCTGGCGCTGGCAGGGCAGCCTCGCCCCGCGCTGCTCTTCGGGATCATTATAGTGCTTCATTACGCGGCGTCGTATGACCGCATCCGCTGGCTGCTGAGCCGCACATAGCGGCGGAGATATTCGTACGTGACTTGTTGAGGGGGAATCATGGCTACACTGGTCAACCGGACCGCGGCGGGCTGGCAGCTTGAGGGACTGCGAGTGCGCGGCCGGTGGCGATCGATTGCGTTGATGTTGACTGTTGTGATTGTGCTGCACGGGGCGGCGCTGCTCAACCAGATCTATGTGCGCCCGTTCGATTATCCGATGCATATCCGCCGGGCTGTCGTGCTGGCTGAAGGGGAATTTCACCCAGGCGGCGTCAAGATCGAAGGGGCCTACCGGCCCGCTTACCTGTTTCAAGCGCTGGTCTACGGGGTGGCGCTTCTGCCGGGCATCGACCACGCGCAGGGCGCCATCGTGGTGAGCCTGGTGTCGACCTCGGCGCTATCTCTCACCGTCTTCCATCTGTTTTATCGTGCGCTGCCGGACCCGGACCGAGCGGCAACGGGGTTGATCGCGGCGCTGCTCACACTCGTGGTGCTGCTGGTGGCGCCGCTCACGTTCCGCACCTGGCACCGCGAAAACCTGTATCTGGGTTATATCGCACCTATTGTCTATCACAACCCGACCGTCACCCTGGTGCGACCTTTCGCGCTGCTGCTGTTCCTCTATACCGTCAAGGCGTTGGACACAGCGGCGAATGTGAACCGTCGTTGGGCGGTGACGGTCGCGGCTGCTCTGACCGTGCTGGGAACGTACGCCAAGCCGAATTTCACGCTGGTGCTGTTGCCCGTGTTGGGCGGATTGCTGGCCCTGCGTTGGCTGCGCCGCCAGCCGGTGGATACCCCGCCGATCTTGTTCGGGATCCTGCTGCCGGGGGCGGTGGTGCTGGGGCTGCAGTATTGGTTCACGTACGCGTCCAACGCAACCAACAAGGTGATCTTCTCGCCGCTGACCGTGGCGCGTATATTCGAACCCAACCACCTAGTTATTTTCGCCAAGCTGGCTCTGTCACTGGTCTTTCCGGGGCTGGTGAGCGTGCTGTATCTGCGCCCCGCGCTCCGCGACCGGTCTGTAGTGCTGGCCTGGCTGGTGCTGAGCGTCGCGTTGGCATATGTCTATTTGCTGGCCGAGTCCGGGATGCCGGGTGACGGCAACTTCTTCTGGGGCGCGCAGGTGGCGCTGCTGATCCTGGTGGTCGTGACCATGCGCCTGCTCATTCGCCAGGAACTCGGGGCGGACCGGCGCCGCCCGTCCTGGCGGGCGATGGTGTGCGCGGGAGCGCTGGCGCTGCACCTGGCTGCCGGCGTGGTGTGGTATCTGAGCGAAACCCTGCTGCCGAGGCCTTCCTGGTGGTAGGCGGATCAGGCTGCCCGCCGGACTTATCAGCAGTCCGGCGGGCAACTGAAAATGGCGTGCGATCGCTAGGACGTCTCGCGTTCGTGGTAGTGCGCCAGGCAGAACGCCAGCACTTCGGCAGCGTCCTCGGACGCGAACTCACTGCTCTGGAAATAGCCCAGATAGTCGGCGTAATTATCGGAGAAGTAGCTGCACGAGGTGAACGTGCTTTTCTGGGTGATCTTGCTGCCTGCTTCCAACTCGCCCGACGTGCCATCCGGGAAGACAACGTCGTTGAAACTGAACTTGTTAGCCGCTGCCTGCGCCACCGCCGGCACAAGCACTCCGATCAGGACCAGAATAACCAGCAGCCTCTTCATGATCGATACGCTCCTCTCACGTCTCACGGTACACCTTCAGCGATTTAGTATTGATATATATTAAATATATTATAGTAACGTTTCTTGCACGGGCAATCCCCCTGCAGTACCGGCGCTCGCCGCGCCACGCCTGGCGGCCCAATCTCGCCCTCGCATGTGATAAACGCCCGGCACGCGCTTTTATACAACTAAACCAACCCGAGCAAACCAGCGCGGCTCTGCCCCATCCGCCGCCCAACCGTGCATCGTGTCAGCCGAAGGGGTTTGCCATGCTTCCACAGCCTGCCGCATCCGGCCCACCGCCCGAACGAGAAGGCGCTTCCGAACGCCCGGACGCGCGTTTTTCGCTGCCCGCCGTGGCGCTGCCGCAAGGTGGCGGCGCGCTCCGCAGCGTCGAAGAGCGGTTTGAAGTCAGCGCCATGAACGGCGCGGCCACCTTTCGCCTGCCGCTGCCGATCTCCCCTGCGCGGAGCGGCTTCCAGCCGGAGCTAGCGCTGGCCTACAACTCCGGCGCAGGCAACGGCCCCTTCGGGCTAGGGTGGAGCGTCGAGATTCCCTCGGTGGGTCGCAAGACCGAGCGCGAACTGCCGCAGTACGATGACGCGAACGCCAGTGACACCTTCGTACTGACGGGCCTGGACGACCTCGTGCCCGCGCTGGACGGCGGCGACCCCGTCGAGGACACCCACCCCGACGAGGACGGCGCGCTTCATCGGGTGCGGCGCTATCGCCCGCGCATCGAAGGTGGCTTCGCGCGGATTGAACGCTGGGAAAACGCCGACACGGGCGAGGTGCACTGGCGCAGCGTCACGCCGCAGAACGTGACCAGCGTCTTCGGACGCTCGCCTGCTGCCCGTCTCAGCGACCCGGCAGACCCGGCGCGTGTGTTCCGCTGGTTGCTTGAATGGAGCTACGACGACCGGGGCAACTGCATCCACTACCTCTACAAGGCCGAGGACCTGATCGGCGTCGCGCCCGCGCTGAGCGAGATGCACCGGCTGGACGGGCGGACGGGAGTCGGCGGGCGCTACATCAAGCGCGTGCTGTACGGCAATCGCACCCCCTACGCTTCTGGCGTGGCGCTGCCCGGCGCGGACGATTTCCTGTTCCAACTTGTCTTTGACTACGGTGAGCACGATCACACGGGGGCGCCGGTCGACCTGGGCGGCGGGCAGTTCCGCTATGACGCCGATCCGCAGCCCGACGACAACGCCGCATGGAGCGTGCGCCCCGATCCGTTCTCGTGGTATCGGGCCGGGTTCGATGTGCGGACCTACCGCCGCTGCCGCCGCGTGCTGCTGTTCCACGCGTTCGACGCGGTCGAGCTGGTACGCTCACTGGATCTCGATTACGACGACGCGCCGGGCTTCTCGTTCTTGCGCGCGATCACGGTGCGCGGCTATCGGCGCGATGGCGCAGGGTACACCTGCCGGTCGCTGCCGCCGCTCACCTTCGCCTATCAGCCGCACGCCTGGGACGACACGGTGCGGACGCTCGACGCGGACAGCCGCGCCGATCTGCCCGCGGGGGTGGATGGGCAGGCGTACCAGTTCGTGGACCTGTTCGGCGAGGGGCTGGCGGGCATCCTCAGCGAGCAGGGGACCGGCTGGTTCTACCAGCACAACCTGGGCGATGGGGCGTTTGCCCCGGCGCGGCAGGTGGCGCCGAAACCCTCGTTCACCGGTCTGGGGAGTGCGGTGCAGATCCAGGACGTGCGCGGCGACGGGACGCGCGCACTCGTCAGCCTCAGCGACGAGCCGCGCGGCTTTTTCGCGCTGGCGCAGAGCGGGGAATGGGAGCCGTTCCGCGCTTTTGCCTCGCTGCCGTCCATCGACCTGACCGACCCCAACGTGAAATTCCTCGATGTGACGGGCGACGGCATCGTCGATCTGATCATCACCGAGGATCAGGCGCTGGTCTGGTACCCGGCGCTGGGCGACGCGGGCTGGAGCGCGTCGCGCTTTGTGCGACGGACGATGGACGAGGACACCGGCCCCGCCGTGATCTTCGCCGACGCCGAGCAGGCGATCCACCTGGCGGATATGAACGGCGACGGGCTGGTAGACATTGTGCGCGTGCGCAACGGCGAGCTGTGCTACTGGCCGAACCTGGGCTATGGACTGTTCGGGGCGAAGGTGGCGATGGACCGCGCCCCGCGCTTCGACGCGCCGGACCGCTTCAACCCGCGCTGGCTGCGGCTGGCGGATGTGGACGGCTCCGGCACGGCGGACGTGATCTATTTCGGGCAGGGCGGCTGCCGCATCTGGCTTAACCACAGCGGCAACGGCTGGAGCGCCACGCCGCGCGCGATCGGCACCTTCCCCGGTGTGGACGGGTTGGTGACGGTCCAGACCGCCGATGTGTTGGGCAGCGGCACGGTCTGCCTGGTGTGGTCGTCGCCCGCGCCCGCCGACGCCGCGTCGCCGCTGCGCTATATCGACCTGATGGGCGGGCGCAAGCCGCACCTGCTGGTCGGGTACGACAACGGGATGGGCAAGCAGGTCGCGGTCGAATACGCGCCCTCGACGCGCTTCTACCTGGACGATCTGCAGGCGGGCAGGCCCTGGGCGACGCGGCTGCCGTTTCCGGTGCAGGTCGTGACCGGCGTCACCGTGCGCGATGACGTGACCGAAACCGAGCTGGTGACTCGTTACACCTACCATCATGGCTATTACGACACCGCCGAGCGCGAGTTCCGGGGGTTTGGGCGTGTGGACCGGCTGGACAGCGAGACGTTCGCGCATTGGGCGCGGCGCGAGGCGGCCAACGTGGTCGAGGAACCGCTGCACCAGCCGCCGGTCCTGACGCGAACCTGGTACCATACCGGCGCGCTGCTCGATCATGAGCGCCTGATCAGCCGCTTCACGGATGAAGCGCACCCCGACCCACCCGGCCTGCGCCTGCCCGATCCCGTGCTGCCCGCCGATCTGTCGCCGGACGAGCAGCGCGAGGCCGCGCGCGCTTGCAAGGGCCGCGTGTTGCGCCAGGAAATCTACGCGCTGGACGGCACGCCCGCAGCCGGGGAGCCGTACACCGCCGCACAGACGAGTTACAGGGTGGATCGTGTCCAGCCGCGCGGCGCCAACCGCTACGCCGTCTTTTTGGTGACGCAGCGCGAAACGCTGACCGTGCACGACGAGCGCGGCCTGGCCGAGCCGCGCGTGACGCACACGCTCGTCCTGGCGGTGGACGGGTATGGCAACGTGACGCAGGCGGCCAGCGTCGGCTATGGGCGCGGCGCGAGCGACCCGACCCTGCCCCCTGCCGTCCAGGCCGAACAGAACCGGCTAAGCGTGCTCTATACCGTCACCGATTTCACCAACGATGTTATCACACCCGCCGCTTACCGCCTGCGCGTGCCGTACCAGGCGCGCACCTACGAAGTGACCGGCGTGACCCCGGCGGGCGCGATCTTCACGG
>DYEN01000370.1 GCA_020725705.1 Anaerolinea sp. | reverse complement strand
GTTGTAGTACTCCTCGAAGTTTTCGTCGAAGTCGAACTCGTCGTCGTCTTCGTCGTCGAGATCATCCGGATCGTCCAGGTCGATCTCGTCCAGTTCGTCCAGCCCTTGCTCGTCGTAGCGGCCAAAGTCGAACAGCGGGAGCATATCCTCGCCGGCCAGCGCCGCGGTCGATTGCGCGTCTTCAATGGCTTCGAGCAGCGTATCGTCGCCGTCTTGCTCGGCGCGCGCGGCAAGCTGATCCAGCGCCTTGCGGGCAAGCTGGCCGCCGATCTCGCCGATGGCCCAGATCGCGACTTCTTGGATCTCGCGATCCTCTTCGTATGCCAGCTCGATCAGCCGGGGGAGTGCCTTGCGCAGCTCCAGTTCGCCGGCTGCGCGGGCCGCTTCGTAGCGTAGCTCCGGATACTCGCTGGACAGCTCTTCGAGCACCAGCGGCTGCCAGCTCTCGTCGCACGAACGGCCCATCGCGAAGACCGAGCTGACGCGCATAGGCAGTTCATCGGCGTAGTACGCCTCGCGGATCAGTTCGGGGACGCTGGCGTGGCCGCAGTTGGCGATCGCTTCCAGCGCCCGGCGGCGCACGTCCAGATCTTCGTTCAGGTTGTTATAGAGCGCCAGCAGGGTGTCTTGAAGCTCCTGGTTGAAGCGCTCAGGCAGTTTGCCCAGCTCGCCCTGCAGCACGAAGACCCCCAGCGCCTTGACCGCCGCGGCGCGCACCTCGGAGAACGGATCGTCCTGCGCCAGGCTGAGCAGCCGGCGGACGGTCGGCAGGTCGCTTTCCTCAAGCACCCCTTCGACGGCGCCCAGGCGCACTTCCGGATCGGGATCGCCCAGCGCCAGATGGATGATCGGGCTGAAGTCCAGGTCGAAGTTGGTCTCTGCCACATCGACCAGCCGCCCGATCACGTGGCGCCGGCGCTCGACCGAGAGGTTCGGCCAGACAAGCTGAAAGTCGGCCCAGTTCTGGTCGACCAGGTCGGACAGGCTGTAGATGGCGTCGGCTGAGAGCGGCGCGTCGGCGCGAAGCTGCTCAAGCGTCTCGGTGAAACTGATGGTCTTGCCCTTGCGAATCATTGCGTTATGTGACCCTGTTTTGTTTTCACGCCCGCGCCGTTCAGCGCAGGTTGCTGACGTCGATCGGATTGATGATGTCGTTGATGATCGTGATCGCGATCAGGCTAAGCAGGAAGAGCAGGCTGATGAAGTGAATCAGCCCTTCCCGCTCCGGCTCCATCGGCTTGCCACGGATCAGCTCAATAATGACGAACAGGATACGCCCGCCGTCCAGCCCCGGGATCGGCAGCAGGTTGGTGAACGCCAGCGCGATGCTGATCATAGCCGCGAAGCCCAGGATCGGGTAGGCCTGTTCGGTCTCGATGCTCTGTTCCAGCACCGGCCCGCCAAGCTGGCCGATGCCCACCGGGCTGACGGGCCGGGCCGCTTCGGCGCCGATTTCACCCCGGATGATGTCGCCGACAAGCTGGACGATCAGACGCGGCACTTCCACGAACTGGTTGAAGCCCGTCTCGATCGCTTCGCCGAGAGGCAGCGGCCGGGTGTACGTGCGCACATCGCGGTTAACCGCGGTCAGGCCGATGATGGCCGGCTGCAGCGGTGAGATGCTGACCCCCATCCGCGCCGTGCCGTTCGAGTCTTTGACCGGCGTGACCGGGATTTGCAGCGTCTCGCCGCCGCGCAGGATCGTCACCATGATTTCCTGGCCTTCATGCGAGGCGGTATAGTCCTGCAGCTGCTTGATGCTGGTGATCTCGATGTCGTCGACTTTGACGATCACGTCTTCCGGCAGGATCCCCGCTGCGAAGGCGGGCATATCTTCTTCGACCGCGTTGACGTAGGCCCGTGTCACATCCGCCGACTCGACCACTTCCGCTTGCAGGCGGATCGGCTCAAGCACGGCGCCGTCGCGCTCGATCACCAGCGTAACCGTCTCGTCGCTCAGCGACGCCAGTGTCTCGTTGAATTCGTCTGCTGACTCGACCGGCGCGCCGTTCAGTTCCAGGATCACATCACCCGGC
>DYEN01000369.1 GCA_020725705.1 Anaerolinea sp. | reverse complement strand
GCACGCCCTATACGCTTGTCGTCGGCTGCGACATGCCGCTGCTCAACCCGGATCTGCTGCGCTATCTGGTAGCGCGCGCGGCGGAACAGCCGGGCGATTATGATGCGATCGTCCCGCGTGTATCCGGAGTTCCTCAAGGGTTACACGCGCTGTACGCCGCCACATGCCGCGAGCCAATGGCTCGCCGCCTGGCCGACAGGCAGCTTCAGATCCGGTCTTTCTTCGACACGGTACGCACGCTGTTCGTGGACGAAGCG
The DNA here is from genome assembly GCA_020725705.1 of Anaerolinea sp. Taxonomy (GTDB): domain Bacteria; phylum Chloroflexota; class Anaerolineae; order Aggregatilineales; family Aggregatilineaceae; genus DYGX01. Next base: position 14,819 of record DYEN01000369.1, on the reverse strand, counting down.
GAGTACGCGCCGTATGACGCCGACGGGCGGTCCTTCCGAAATATCAACACCCCGCACGACCTCGCCGCCGTCGAGCAACTGCTCTCGTCAGAATAAGGCTCAGTGCGCCACTGCCAAAGCACGAACAAGCGCCGGATCCGGCTCCAACATCACAAGCTGCGGCAGAAGCTTGCCCGGAACCGTAAGACTGAGAAACTGGTAGTGCGCGATATCCATGCCGTACAGCAGGCGATGCCCGCTGGGATCCGGGCTGGCCAGTGCACGCGCCCAGGAGCGCAGCATATCCGCCTGTGCCGCGTCGCCCTGTCGTGCGGCGATATCCGCCCGCAGCAGCGCGATCCACGCAGCATCACCTTCCAACTGCCCCAGCAGCGCGGCAGCGTCAAGATAGCGCGTCGCCTGCTCCACCTCACCCGTCCAAAGCGCCAACCTAGCAAGCTCGATCAGGGGACGCGGCTGGGCCGGATCGGATGTGAGATGAGTACGCAGCAGGTCAGCCGCTCGCTGCTCGTCGCCGGCCAGCCAAAGCTGACGAGCAGCGTCGTACGGCAACCGGCGCGGGGACGAGCTATAGACGGCAGCGCGCCTTAATGAGGTCTCGCGCCAAAAATCGGACAAGGCGATTCGTGGCGCAAGTTGCAACGCGCGCCGGTATGCTCGTGATGCCCTGTCATGCTGGTGGATGTCTTCGTAGAAGTACCCCAGGTTGAGCCACAGTTCCGCTGCATCCGGCGCCGCTGCGACGGCGCGCTGCATGGCGGTCACTGCCGCGTCCGCGCGCCCCCGCCCCCACTCAACCGCGGCCAGATTGGCCCACCACAGCGCCTGATCCGGCTCCCGCGCCAGCGCCGCGTGATAGGCGTCAACCGCTATCTCCGCCGCATCGCGATCCCCCTGCCCTGCTACCAGCCCGGCCGCGTACGCGTATTCGGCCCGGAATAGCGGGTTCCACGGTGCTCGACGCGCCGTGACGGCCAGGATATCGACTGCTTCACGGGAATCGCCGGCAGCGACAAGCTGCTCGCCGCGTACGTAGACGCCGTAGACTGCCGACCATGCCCAGCCGGACAGCAGCAGCCCGCACCACAGCGCGGTGATCCCATAGCGCAATCCGCGACGCGAAACCGGCGCGGCCCCACCGGTACGCGGCGTAATCCCGGCCGCAAGCGCCACCAGAACAGCCAGGACTATCGCAGGCACAAGTAAGGTCACATCGGTCAGCGTGTGCACGGCAACCCCGGTCAGCGCCGCTCCCGCTGCCGCAACCAGATCGCGCTCATCACCGGAGCGCGTCACGCGCAGATTGCGGGCAATTTCCCGCGCCACCCACGCAGCGGTTACACCGAGGGCGATCAAACCCGGCAGGCCCAGTTCGGCAGCTACGGTTAACGCCAGATTGTGGGCATGGGCGTGTGGCTGCTCGGGTGGGATCGACAGGTGCCGGGACAGCTCCCGTCCGAAGGTGTACAGCCCGGTTCCGTGCAGCGGATTCGCCGCAAAACGCTCGAGCGCGATCGCAAAGAACTGCAGACGGGTGCCGGTCTCGCGCTGAGGGCTGGCGAACGCCTGCCGCGCCAGGACGAGCATGAGTCCCACACCGGCGACGACAACGACGCCTGTCGCGCCGAGCGCGGCGATCCGTCGGTATGCTCCAACGCGCCCCGGTGCCGGGAACATTCCCCGGCGCACACGCGCCCGCCCGCCGACCAGCAGAACACCCAGACTCGCCATGGCTGCGCCGGCAGCCAGCCACGCACCGCGCGAATAGGTCATGTAGAGCGCGGCCCCGACTGCCAGCAGCCAACTCGCCATCACCGCGCGGCGCGGGAACCCCGTCTGTCGTAGGCCGCGCACCAGGCCAAACGGCAGCATCACCGCCAGCATCGAGCCTAACACGTTCGGATTCCCCAGCGTGGCAACCGGGCGGGCCGGATAAAACGGTATGCCCACGCCCCGCAGCGCAAACCATCGCCAATACCAGGGCAGCACCTGCACAAACGCCCAGAACACAAGCGGCAACGCGGCAACTACCAGCAAATCGGAGAGCACGGATGCGGGCATTCCGCGCTGGCGCAGATCGCTTAGCACGATCCAAGTTGCGGCATACAGGGCGATGTACCACAGGGCGATCAACGAGCGCCCGGACGGCGCCCCCAGCGCGGAAACGGCGAGCGCCATTCCCCAAAGCCCCACCAGCTTCAGGAACGGCGTCCCCGGCGCTGAGCGCATGGGTGCACGCCACAGCGCCACCAGCCAAAACGCAACCGCCACGGTGAGCAGGCCCAGACTCACACGCTGGACCCGCACGATTGTCACACCGCTGAAAGTCCCGCCAATGAGCAGGGCGTACATCCCCAGCGCATAGATCGCGGCGCGCCCCAGCAGCCTACGATACCCCGGCATGGGGTGATGCTCCACAGCCATACGCCGGGCTAAACCGCTCTGCGCGGCCGGTATTGAATTACCTCGGCGATGTGCGAAACCTGAATGGCGTCGGTCCCGGCCAGGTCTGTGACGGTCCGGCCCGGCTTCAGGATCCGGTGATAAGCCCCTGCGCTGAGCCGCATCTGGCGGAGCGAAGTGTTCAGCAATTGCTTGTCCGCCGGGTCCGGCTCGCAGAAACGCCGGATGTCGCTCGGTCCCATGTCGGCGTTCGGCTGCAACTCCGGCTCGTCGCGGAAGCGGACCCGATGGCGCTCGCGTGCCACTTTGACCCATTCACACGCCGTCATAAAAGTAAAGACCTGTAATAGGCAACACTCTGGTTAAGGCAGATATCGTTGCCAGACCTGCTGCGCCAGCCAGATGAAGGCAGCAGGACGGTGGCAATCACGCTGCGCAGTGCTTCAGGCTGCCACGGCCACGTCGAAAATCTGCTTGAGTATCCGGTCTTTCGTCTGTAAAGATTCCATGAGCTTGTTCAATCGCTCAATGTCGTCCAACTGCTCGGTTCTTGCGCATGCTTCTATTTTCTGAAACGTATCTTCCAATAGAGTCTGATTTGCATCCACCAGGCATACTTTCTCCGCTTCCAGCAGGCGATGAATACCCAATAATGGCCAGATAAAGCAGACGATAGCCAACAGAGGTGCGGGAAGCATGCTGGCGAGTTGGATCAATGCCCCGGTGCCGCTGTCGCGCGGCGAAAGGATAATCGATCCGTAGGATGGAACGAAAAAGCCGATTGCGGTGTAGGCACTCAACCATGCAACGGCATACAAGGGGCGTCGACGAAAGAGATTGACGCGCATGTGCTGCGTGTAAATGATATCAATCACTCTGAGCTGGTGAAACACATGATAGAGGCACGCGCTGGAAACCATCCAGAGTAGAACGTACAAGAACATATAAAGAGCCGCGGAAATCGGCGTATTTGCAAACTTATACGTCTGGGAAAGCCACTCAATTGGGATGAGGAAAGCAAGCGCGCCCAATCCGAAGCCCACAAGCGTGGCGATCATGGTTGGACGCGCGGGCGCTGTGGTGAGCCGGTAGCGGAGCAGCGCCTCTCGCTCAGCATCCGCAATGAGCGCCGGCCGAAAGCGGGTCAAGGCGCGATGCGCGTAACAATCTAGATAATGAACGAGTGCCAGCGCATAGGGACTCGCCCCGAAAAGCAGAACGTGAAAGGGATACAGCGTCCCGACCGGATACTGTCCCGTCTGCCATTCAACCCATGCGAAACCGAATACCAGCAGCAAAGCGATCAGCATGTAAAATAGCCATGTCCGGAGCGGCAACCGATGTACCCACATATGTAGTCGGTCAACCCAACTCGGTGAATAGGGGAGCGGGGTTATGCCGCTCTTCACCTCGGGTGTCGGGAGCGCGATTTGCTCAGACATGGTCTATCCGGCACATATTATTGTTTCAAATTAACTTAATGATACATACAGGGCCGAGCGCAGAAAGCGAGTCAGCCGCTCACATCACCGGCTGCTTGAGGCGGTACTGAATTGCCTCTGCGACGTGCTGCACTTCGATACGCTCGCTGTCGGATAGATCGGCAATCGTTCGGCTCAGCTTCAGCACCCGGTGATAGGCGCGCGCGCTCAACTGCATCCGCCGGACGGACAGTTCGAGAACCTGCCGCGCTTCCGGCGTCAGCACGCAGAACTTCTGAATCTCCCCCACCCGCATATCCGAATTGGCGAACAAACCCGGCGTGTCGCCAAAGTGCCGCCGCTGGCGCTCCCACGCCTGCTCCACACGCTCGCGCACGGCTGCCGAAGACTCGCCCTGCTGGTCGCCCATCAGCTTGTCGTATTCAACGCGCGGCACGTCCACATAAATATCAATCCGGTCGAGCAGCGGGCCGGACAACCGGCTTTGATAGCGCGCGATCATGTTGGGCGTGCAGGTGCAGGGCTTAACCGGGTCACCAAAGTACCCACAAGGGCACGGGTTCATCGCGCCGACCAGCATGAAGTTGGCGGGGAACGAGAGAGCGACACGCGCCCGGCTGATGGTCACGACCTTGTCCTCAAGCGGCTGGCGCAGCACTTCCAGCGTGTGCATGCCGAACTCCAACAACTCGTCCAGAAAAAGCACCCCCCTGTGCGCGAGGGAGATTTCGCCCGGCCGGGGCCAGGAACCGCCGCCGACCAGCCCGGCCTCGCTGACCGTGTGATGCGGCGCGCGGTAGGGCCGGATGCGCATCAAAGGTGTGTCGTGCGGTAGCAGGTCAGCTACAGAGTAAATGCGCGTCACTTCCAGCGCCTCGTCGAGCGACATGGTGGGGAGAATCCCCGGAATCGCACGCGCCAGCAGGGTCTTTCCGGCGCCGGGCGGCCCGGTCATCAGCACGTTGTGCCTGCCCGCTGCCGCCACTTCGAGCGCCCGCTTGGCATGTTCCTGGCCCTTGATATCGGCGAAGTCCGTCAGCCCGTCCAGGCTCGGCGGCAGACTCAAATCGATGTCACTGCGCACGAAGGGCGGGATAGGTTGCAGCCCGTAGAGATGCTCGACCAACTGCCCCAATGACCGGACGGGAATGATCTCAATTTCCGGCACCAGTGCCGCCTGGGGCGCGTCTTCCTCTGGAACGTAGACGCGCTCGAAGCCCTCTTCGGCGGCGCGCAGGGTCAGCGGTAGAATCCCGCTGACATGGCGCACCGTGCCGTCAAGCGACAGTTCGCCGATGAAAATCGCGCCGACCAGGCTCTCAAGCGGAACCTGGTCGGTTGCGGCCAGGACACCCAACGCCATCGGCAGGTCGTACGCCGGACCCTCTTTGCGCAGATCGGCAGGGGCAAGGTTGACGGTATAGCGTTTGTTCGGAAACTGCAATCCGCTGTTGCGGATTGCAGCCCGGACGCGCTCGCGGCTTTCCTGGACGGCCGCATCGGGCAGCCCAACGACCGTAAACGCCGGCATTCCATACGGATTGAAATCGACCTCGACCTGGATCAGTTCACCTTCCAGGCCGACAATAGCACACGAGGTGACCGAAGCAAGCATACACGCACCTGAGGTATATCAAACGGTGCCCCGCAGGAGCACTCAAGCACGCCTGTATCCTAGTCCAAACACAGGTTTTGCAAAAGCCAGGCGAATGCATCGCGAGTGCCCTGCCCCGTCTCATGGAAGATCGGCAGAGCGCGCCAGCACGTTCACGTTGCGCAGGAACCGCGCGCGCGTCTCAAAAGTGGCCGCGTACTCGTCGCTGCTCAGCGCACCCCAGAAGTCGTCGGGTGTCGCAACCTGTCCGTGCATCTGCGCGGCATAGCGCTGCAGCCACGCGAAAAACGCTGCGTCGCCGAGGTCATCGCGCAGCGCCTGCAACATTCGTGCGCCCTGCAGATAGACGGCGTTGATGTACGGGCGGGGTGAGTGGAAATCGTACACGGACGCATCGACGAAGCCGGACGGGCTGTATGCCCCCACACGGAAATTCCACCACCAATTGACGTGTTCCGGATAGTAGCGTTCGAAGAACAGCAGCTCGCTGTAGATCGCCAGAGCTTCGTCCAGATAGGGGTCTGTACCCTGGTCGTTGCCAACCGCCGAGTACCACCACTGATGCGAGACCTCATGCGCGGTGATAAGCGTCAGCCAGTCATTGGGGATCCCCAGCCACGCGCGAAACCAATCGCCGCTGACAAACACCAGCCCGCTGAACTCCATCCCATCCGGGAAATCGCCTTCCACCACGATCAGGCGCCCATGCACGTATGGTAGGGCAAATCGTTGCTCGAACAAGGCGAGCGCCTGGGCTGCTGTGACCAGCGCATGGCGCGGTGCTGCCAGACCGCGATCCGAATCGGGGAAGTAATACAGCTCAACCACGGCGCCCGAGGCCGTGCTGGTCGAGAGTATCTCGAAGCGGTCCGAAACAGACACCGTGAATTCGCGCGCCCGCGGTAGCACGAAGCGCCAGCCGTCAACTTCTTCGGTGACCCGGCCCGGTGCTGCCGCCTTGAGGCCCTCAGGCGCGCCGGTCACGCGCAATGTGACATCGAAATCTGCCACGGGCCGCACCGATTGCTCGCCGATGGTGTGCGGCTGCGGACAAATCCACCCCCGGATCGGATGGTAATAGGCAACAAGAGGGAACCAGTTTCCCAGGTTCACCTGACGGTCGCTGTATCCGAAGTACCCCATGTGCCCGTAGCGATATCCGGCGCGAATCTGGGGTATGGCCAGATCGAACACAAGCTGTAACGAGAGCAACCCTCCGGGTAAGAGCGGCTGCGGCAGCCGCACGGTGAGTTGGGTCCCATCGATGGTGTAGTTGTCCAGGCGCAGGCCCGCGCCGGTCAGGACGCGCTTCAGGCGAAACGTCTCCTCACTGCCGTTCATGTCCAGCGCGAAGACGACTTCTCGCAGCGGCACCCCCGTCGTGTTGCGTAGTTCCACCTGCTGATCGACGGCCACCGTGCGCGCGAGCCAGTCCAGTTCCGCGTCCAGCCGGTAGCTGATTTCCGGCTGAACAGCAGCCGGCTCGCTCTCCGTCGGCTGCGGCGTTGGCGTGGCGCCGGGCAGAGGGGTGGCAGGCTCCCGTGAGGGGATGGGAAGCTCCAGCGCCAGGTCACGCCCTGGTGTCGCCGAGACATGAATCGGGGTTGGCAGCGACAGCGGCTCCGGCTGGCATGCGCTGCCGGCCAGAAGCGCAACGACCAGAAGACATAAAAACACGACTAGACGATGGACACGCATAGGCTACCTCGAGCTTCCGCCGGGGTAAGAATACACTACGCATGGCATGGCGCCAACACCGGGCGAGCGCAGTTCCGCTGCGACGCGCCATTGACGCTGCCCCGTGCGGCCGCTATAATACCATTTCGTGCCGGCAGCCGGAACGGCGGCGCCCCCGGCACACCAGGCCAATTTTCCCCGCTGGGGCGTCCTCGAATCGGGCTGTTACCAGCCGGTGGTAAGCGAAGATTGGAGACGATTTCCATGTATGCAGTCATTCGGACCGGTGGGCGCCAGTACCGCGCCGAACCGGGTCAGGCGATTGACGTCGAGCGCCTTCCCTACGAGGAAGGCGAGAGCATCGAACTGAACGACGTTCTGCTCGTCGTGTCGGACGACGGCCAGGCACGTATTGGACAGCCGGTGGTCGACGGCGCGTCGGTTAAGGCGACTGTGATCAAGCAGGGCCGCGATCGCAAGGTGTTTGTGTGGAAGTACAAGCCGAAAGAGCGCTACCGCCGGCGTCGGGGTCATCGCCAATACTTCACCCGGCTGCGCATTGACAGCATTGAGAGCTAGGACAGGTAGTTTAGAGGAGACCGATCATGGCGCACAAAAAGGGTGGCGGTTCGACCAAGAACGGCCGCGACAGTCAGAGCAAGCGCCTGGGTGTCAAGCGCTTCGGCGGTGAGTATGTGGTTCCGGGCAACATTATTGTCCGCCAGCGCGGCACTCAGTTCCACCCTGGCCAGAACGTTGATCTTGGGCGCGATTATACGATCTTCGCGACCGCCGAAGGTTACGTTGTCTTCGAGAAGTTCGGGCGCAATCGCAAGCGCATCAGCGTATATCCGGAGCTGCCGCAAGGCACGGGCGCGGAAGCATCCGGCGACTAGCACCTGAGATCAGCCACGCAGACCGCCACGCATCCCCCGCCTGTGCGGGACCCGTGGCCGGAAAGGTTGAGAGATAACATCATGCGAGAAAACATCCATCCGCAGTGGTATCCTGAGGCAGTGGTCATCTGCGCCTGCGGTAACACCTGGACGGTAGGTTCCACCGTGCCGGAGATCCGCACCGACGTGTGCTCGGCCTGCCATCCGTTTTACACCGGCGAACAGCGTATCGTCGACACCGAGGGCCAGGTGGATCGCTTCATGGCACGCCTGCGTGCTCGCGATCAGTATACGGCTGAGATCGAGGCGCGCGAAGCAGCCCGTACCTCGCCTGACGTCCCAATTGCAGACCTCGGCCTGGACAAACGCTACACCAACATCCTCATCGAGAATGGTATCGAGGTCGTAGGCGATCTGCTGGCCCGCTTTGAAGAGGGCGGCGACAACGCGATTCTCGCCATTCCGGGCATCGGGCGCAAGGTTCTGGCAGACACAAAGCGTCTGCTGCGTCAGCGGGGCTATCAGATCCCCGAACCTGAAGAGGCCTAGCCGCGCATCGGGAATTTGATCGCTATCCGGGGCAGGTGTGATAATCACGGACACCTGCCCTTTTCTTTGGTGGACGTCAGCACAGCAGAGGAAGAGAGATGGCACAACACGCGGGCCACGTGGAAGTCATTTGTGGCAGCATGTTCAGCGGCAAGACGGAAGAGCTGATCCGGCGGGTGCGCCGCGCCTGTATTGCCCGCCGCAACGTGCAGGTATTCACGCCCAAGATCGACACGCGCTATGGCACGAACCGCGTTGCATCACATAACGGCCTGGATTTCGAGGCGATTCCCGTCGATCATGCGCTCGAAATCCTCGACCACGTCAAGCCGGATACGTCAGTGGTTGCCATCGACGAAGTGCAATTCTTCGACGAGCAGATCGTCACCGTTGCCGAGCGCCTGGCGGACAAAGGAATGCGTGTGATTCTCGCTGGCCTGGACATGGATTTTCGCGGAGAGCCGTTCGGCCCGATGCCCGCCCTGCTTTGCCGCGCCGACGAGGTGCAAAAGCTGCACGCTATCTGCATGGTGTGTGGCGAGGAAGCCACCCGCACCCAGCGTCTGGTGAACGGAGAGCCGGCAAACTACGACGACCCCATCATTCTTGTTGGCGCCGCCGAAGCCTATGAGGCACGCTGCCGTGCCCATCATATCGTGCCGGGCCGTCAGATATAAGCCGGCCAGGGGAATGAAACCGCACAGAGTCTAGCGCGTCCACTCTTGCGCGTAGAAGGCCAGATACGCAGGCATGCGCGGCTCCCAGTACGTCTTATCATGCCCGCCGGGGCAGATCTGGTATTCGTGCTCAATGCCGCGCGTGCTCAGCACATCGTGCAGATGCTGAGTGTTTTCGAGCAGCGGATCGCGGTCACCGCAGTCGAGCCAGATGCGCGGCTGGCCCTCGCGGCGCAGCTCACGAGCCAGATCGGCCGGGTTATAACGCGCAAAGCTCTCACGCGTCACGCCGAAGATCCACGGCGGACCGCCCTGCTCCGGCGGACCCTTAAACAGCGCCGGGCTGTGGATCCCGACCGCGCAGAACGCCTCGGGCACGCGAAAGGCGTGGTAAGCCGCGGCAGCGCCACCCATTGAAATACCGCCGATGGCACGCCCGGCCCGGTCGCGCCGCACCTCATACCGCTCTTCGATGGCCGGCATCACCTCGTCCCACAGATAATCGCCATAGCGGCCATACTGCTCCAGGGCGTGCGCGAAGAAGTCGGGCCGCTGGCGAATCACGTCCGACCAGTCGTGGCCGGGCGGGTTCGCAGCGTTGACGTAGAAGCTCTTGCCGCCTTCGGGCAGTGCGATCACAAAGGGCGGCAGCGTGCCCCTCGCGATGCCATCCCACAGGTGGCGCGGCATGCGCAGCTTGTCGATCAGGTAGCGCGGGCTGAGTCCCCATGGATGCAGAAAGTAGAGTACAGGGAGAGGTGTAGCCCGGTCGTACGCAGCGTCGGGCGGCGTGATGACACGCACAGACATCGCCCGGCCCACGGCCCGGCTCTCGATAGTCAGCTCGTCGACCACGCCTTCTCTCAACCCAGGATCACGCGCCGTCATCGGAACAACCCCAGACCGTGAAACCAGTGCAGCGCCTCAGTTCCGATGGCCACATTGGCCGCCAGCGGAATGAAGTTATACAGAAAGTGCGTCACAATCGCTACGGTCGTGCTGTAGCGAACCCGGATCCAGCCAAAAGCAATCGCCACACCGAGGATGATCAGCGTGGCGGGCGTCAGCGCGTACTGCATATGGGTCAAGGCGAAGATGATCGCCGTCGGCCAGAACCCGAACACAGGCTGTAATGCCCCGCGAAACGCGATTTCCTCGGAGATGGCGGCTGAGGCCGCCAGCACCAGGGCCAACCAGATCGTCGTCACGCTCTCGGCCAGGGCTTCCGAGGCGCGCGTCTGTTCCTCAAACGTTTCGGGTGGAACAAGAAGCTGCCAGGTCGAACCGACGATGGAAACCAAGATGAGCAGCGCGACCGTCATCCCGGCGGCGACGCCCAGCTCGCGCAGGGTCATTGGCCGCAGTCCCAGACGGGCCAGCACCTGCCGGAAGTTGCGCCGGATACCAAGCCCAACGCCCAGCACCGGGATGATCACCAGCGGCAGACCGTTGAGGATCAGGTCCCAGGCGGTCAAGCCTTCGGCAAACCCTTCCGCAACACCCTCAAGGCCGCCGCCAAGTACAAACGTAATGAACTGAGTCCCCAGCAAATAGATGCAGAACACCAGCGCGACCGCGTGCACCATCGAGCGCGGATCGAAACCGCGCGCGCTCATATCCCGCGCCGCCGGGCGAGCGCCTGCGCCCTCCACCGATCCGGCTTCGCGTGCAGGGGCAGTCGTATAATAGTTCAGCATCTGCGGGAACAGCGGCTCGCCCGGCTGCGGCTCGGGGAAGCGGACTGCCGCAGAGGGTGGCCCGGCGGGTGTAGGGCCGCGCCGCAGCAGTGACCAACCGGCCAGCCGGGCGCGCGCCGGCTCCAACAGAAATGCGGTTGCCAGCCCTCCGAAGACAAGCGCCAGCACAAAGCTGCCCAGTGTCGCGGCCTGGCCGGCGTCCTGCTCCCCGGCTACCAGCGGCAGCAAACCATACCACATCACCAGCAGGATGTTCAGGACCAACAGCACCCCCAACACCCACTGGCGCAGGCGCGGGTCGCGCCGCAGGTCGGCGTAATTGGCCGCGACGACGATACCGCTGAGGATCAGCATCGTGACCACAGTCGAGAACAGCACTTCGACGTCCAACGCGTGGCTTCCTTTTCGGCATGAACGCGGCCCGACACCGCGCTGCCCAGATTATACGGAGCGCCACCGACGCGGGCCACTTGGGTCGATTTGCCAGCCCGGCTCCGATGCGGCAGAATCGGGCGCGCCAAACCAGATAGAGGATCAACGACCGTCGTGACACAATCTTATCGGCAGCCGCCGGGCGGTCCGCCCCCGGCCCCCGCAGCTTACCCTTTCTTCCCGCCGCCCGCCGTCAAGCGGCGGCGCGGCTGTCTGGCGCTAAGCTGCCTATTCCTGATCTTTGTGCCGCTCGCATGCTTGGGAACCGTATTGCTGGTATACTTTGTCATTCCGCCCAGGCCACTGGATATCGTCATCCTGGGCCTCGATGCTCGCCAGGGTGGCGACCGGACCGCGCGCACGGACAGTGTGATGATCCTCAACATCACGCCCGGCTCGCTCGACGTCAGCCTGCTATCGATCCCGCGCGATGTGTACATCCGCGTGCCCGGCTACGGCGAGCAGCCCATCAACACGATCAATCGCCTTGCTGAACTGGAGACGCCTAATAGCGGCCCTGCGCTGGTCAAAGCCAGCCTGACCGAAAGTTTTGGCGTGGGGATCGACCGCTACGTGCGGCTGGACTTCGACGCATTTGTCGAGCTGATCGACGCGGTCGGCGGCGTCACCATCGACGTCCCCAAGCGTATCGTGGACTACGAGTTTCCGACGCACGACGGCGGCACGATCCAGATTGAATTCGAGCCGGGCCGGCAGACCATGGACGGAGAGCGTGCGCTGCAGTATGTCCGCACACGCCACCAAGACGATGATTACCAGCGTGCCGGTCGGCAGCAGCAGGTGGTCGATGCCCTGATCCGCAAGCTGATGTCACCGCGCCAGGTTGTGAACTGGCCGCGCGCGCTATACATCCTGCAAAGCCGCGTGGACACCGATCTGAGCGTGTGGGACATGCTGGAAGTCGGCCCCGCGCTCATTCTGGGGTGGTCAGGACGGGACGCGCGCGTGTTGAACCGTGAAGACCTGATCGGCATGGCAGCGGGCTACTGGGTTCCAAACTATGACGCGCTGCGCCCCTGGATCGCCGAGCGATTTGACTAGACGCCCGGTTTAGCGTCCGTCCCGGTGCGGTGTCTGTGCCAGCTCGTCCACCAGACGATCATACGCCCCAAGCCAGGCATCGGGCGAGCGCGTCAGCTTGGTGACGCGGATATCGGCGAAATGCTCGGACAGATCGGCCAGAATCGCCGGTAGCATCTCCCAGCTATCCGTGCGGATGACGTGTTCCAGCCGTGCGATCGCGCTGGACGTCCAGCCCCAGCGCTGGCGAAGCTGTTCTGCTTTCAACCAGTAATCCCGGTTCTCCCACACCGCTGCAGAGGCTTCGATCCCCTCGTCGATGGAGCGCAGGCAGTACACCAACAGCGCGGTCATATCGCGCGCCTCATCGTCAATCGTAGGCTTCTGGCTCAAATGGCGCAGCAATTCCGCAGCAGTTCGCATCATCTGATTGCGAGCTTTTCCCGTGCTGTTCGTGTTTAAGACGCGTCCCATGGACCTGCTCCACATATTTCGCAGCGTAAACGGAGCGCCCTGCTCCGCCGAAACGGAAGGCGCTTAATCGACATACGGAAACCTTACTGGCAGACCGGGCACCTGTCAAGCCCGGAGTGAAGGATGGCGCCGCATCTGAGAGCAAAAACCGCAACAGTTCAACTAGACATCCAGCGGCAGCGCCAGGTCAAATTGAATGGCTGCGTCGCGCTCCTCGCGCAAGGTCAGCAGGCCGTGTTGCCGTTCTGCGAGCAGGTTTGCGACGTAAAGCTGCAGGCGATGGAGCTTGGGGCGCGTGTGCTCACTGAGGTCACGAGCGTGGAACTGCTCAAATAGCGTGGCTACCTCGTCATGGGACAGGTTGGGCGCTTTGTGCCGGATGCGAATATGCGCCCAGGCGTGGTTAAATGTCAGGGAAAGCTGAACGGGGTGGGCTGTCGGGCTTTCCGCCAGGGCAAATTCCATCAGAATATGCAGGATCCTGTGCAGTGCGGCCGGCGAAATGCGCGCCGGTATCGCGGCTGCTATGCCGTTCTGGAAGTCGATACGCTCCGACGGAAAGCGATGGACCGCGTCGGCCAGCCACTGGCGCACAAAGCGATCCAGCGCTACCGCCTCAAGCTCAAAGGTCTCGACGTTGGACTCCAGATATAGAACATCAAGCGCGATCTGCGTGTAACGGTTGAGATCGCTGGCGTTGCGAACAATACTATCCAGCAGTTCGGACTGCACCTGAGGCGACAACACATCCCGGTTATCGCGCAACATTTCCGAGAAGCCGAGGATCGCGCTCAGAGGCGTGCGCAGATCGTGCGAAATCATCGCCAGGAATGCCTGCCGTGACACATCGCGCGCAGCCTGTTGCGTGACATCCCGAAAAATCGTGCATGTGCCGGAAAACCCGGGCTGCTCGAAGAGCGGCACCTGCTCCCACCGAAGCCGCAGGGGCTTGGCACCCAGGATGGACAGGTTGCCCCAGCGCGGCTCACGATTCGCCGGGTCACTTTCGAGAACGGTTGCCAGCTCCGGGGCGAGTGCGTGGGTTGCAGCAAGAAGATCGGAGACGCTGACCGGGGTGTGATCGAGCTGAAGCAACTGCTTAAGGCGCGGATTCATTAGACGGATGGAATCCGATATGTCGGTTACCAGCACGCCTTCGCTCGACGCTTCGCTCCACGTGTGAAGGCCGAGCTGCTGAAGCCCATCCATGAATCCGCCGCCCCATAATGGTACCGCTACTGTATATATAAATTAGACGAGATACCTGAAATTTGCTATAAAAACTATATAAAACCGCATCCTTTCCGGCCACGTCGCGCCTCTCTCCGCCGCGTCCGGCGGCTCTTGGGCACACATAAGGACGATTTCAAGGCCATGACCGAAGTCTTTCTGATCCGTCATGCGATCAACGACTGGGTGACAACCGGCCGGCTGGCGGGGTGGACGCCTGGCGTGCATTTGAGTCCCGACGGACGCGCGCAGGCAACCGCTCTTGGCGCGCATCTGGCAGAGGCACGTCTGTCCGCCATCTACGCCAGCCCACTGGAACGCACCATGGAAACAGCCGCGGCGATCGCCGCGCACTATCCTGCGCTCAGCGTTCAGCCGCTGGCGGAGCTAGGTGAGGTGCGCTTCGGGGACTGGGAAGGCGCCAAGCTCAAGAAGCTTCAGCGCCAAGCGCTCTGGCAGACTGTCCAGCTTTATCCCAGCCGCGTCCAGTTCCCCAACGGCGAGACGTTCCGCCAGGCGCAAGTCCGAGCCGTGGATGCAATTGAACGGCTGGTACGTCGTCACACCGGTCAGCGCATCGCCATCGTCTCGCACAGCGATATCATCAAGCTGGTGGTCACGTACTATCTGGGCGCGCCACTGGACGCATTCCAGCGCGTCGAGATCTCACCGGCCTCGCTGAGCAT
>DYEN01000368.1 GCA_020725705.1 Anaerolinea sp. | reverse complement strand
AGCTGGTCCTGGATGCCGCTTTGCAGGTGGAGCAGGTCGGTCTCGACGCGGTGCGCGGCGTAGGCGACCTCGTGTGGGGTCATGGTGCCGGGCGTCAGGCGGTCGAGCGCGCCCATCAACGCGACCGTGATCGAGGCCGAGGTTCCGGTCGAGCAGCCGGCGGGCACTTCGGAGTAGACCGTGATGTGTAGCGCGACGTCGTCCGGCACGCGCATATACTCGATCGCCGCTTCGAGCAGTGGGTGGCGGTCCCACTCGGTGTGGCCCGGCACGATCGGGTACACATCGCCGTAGTTCTCCGCGTAGAGCATGATGCGGTGCTGGCGGTCCCTGACCGGAAAGACCTTGATCTGCACTTCGACGTAGGGGTATACGCCGATGTTGAACACCTCGCCATGCCCGGCGAACCAGGTGTCGGTCCAGCCGCCGTTGTCGCAGATGCGGATCGGGCACACGCTGTTGATCACACGGACCGGGGTGGCCTCGGGGTTTGTGTCGCTCACGGATCGGCCTTTCTAAAATGCATACAGAAAGCGAATTATCCTCTATTGTGCCCTGCCGGTGCGGCTTTCCCCAGATCGGAACCTCACCGGATTCAACTGCGTCACGGCTGGCCGATTCGACCGGGCTGCGCAGCCCCGGCTTTTGGGGCTTCTTGCGACGTCTCCCGCTCCCTTGTCTTTCGCTGCTGTTCGCTCAGATCTCCGCCTGGCGCGCGAAGACGGGCTTCAGGATCGGGTACAGGTCGCGGTAGAGCTGGTAGGCGGCCTCGTAGGTGCCCGCGCTGGCGCCCGGCTCGACGCGCTCGCCCAGTTCGACCGTCTGCTCGGCGGCGGTCAGCACGTCCGGCCAGACACCGCCGCCGACGCCCGCCAGCAGCGCCGCGCCGTAGGCCGCACCCTCGAGCGCCTTGACGACCACCAGCGGCACGCCGAAGACATCCGCGAAGATTTGCCGCCAGACCGGGCTGCGCGCCCCGCCACCGCTGACGCGAACCTCGTCCACCTGCCGCCCGGCGTCGCTTTGCTTGATCAGTTCGAAGCTGTCGCGCAGGCCAAAGGCGACGCCTTCCATCACGGCGCGGGTCAGGTGCGGTCGCCCATGACGCGTGGTCAGCCCCACGAACGCCCCGCGTGCCAGCGGGTCGGGGTGGGGCGTGCGCTCGCCGGTGAGGTACGGCAGGAAGATCAGTCCTTCGCAGCCGGGCCTGACCGTCCCCGCCTCGTCGGTCAGCGTGGCGAAGTCCTCGCCGGGGCAGAGCGTGTCGCGGTACCATTGCAGGCTGCCCGCCGCGCTGAGCATCACGCCCATAAAGTGCCACTGGCCCGGCACGGCGTGGCAGAAGGCGTGCAGGCGGCCTTCCGGCTCGTAGGCGTAGCTCGCCAGCGGCGCGAAGACCACGCCCGACGTGCCGACCGTCAGCGCGACGATCCCCGGCTTGACCGCGCCCACACCGGTCGCCTGAGCCGCCTGGTCGCCGCCGCCGCCAACCACCGGCGTTCCGGCGCGCAGGCCGGTTTCCCCGGCTGCCACCGCGCTGACCACGCCCGTCACCTGCGGGCCTTCGTGGACGGGGGGCAGCCACTCGGCGGGGATTTCGAGCGCGTCCAGCACCTCGCGCGACCACTGGCGCTGTGCGACGTTGAGCAGCAGCGTGCCCGCCGCGTCCGCAAGGTTGGTGGCGTACTCGCCGGTGAGTTTGAAGCGGATGAAGTCTTCGGGCAGCAAAATATGGGCGATGCGCGCATAAACATCCGGCTCGTGCTTGCGCACCCACAGGATTTTCGGCGCGGTGAAGCCGGTCAGGGCGCGGTTGCCGGTCAGTTCGATCAGGCGCCGGGCGCCAACGCGTGCGGTGATCTCATCACATTCGGCTTGGGTGCGCTGGTCGTTCCACAGGATCGCCGGGCGCAGGACGTTGCCGCCGGCATCCAGGCAGACCAGCCCGTGCATCTGGCCGGTCAGGCCGATGGCCTGAATCGCGCCGGGATCGTCGATCTGGCTCACTACGGCGCGGATCGAGGCGGCCATTCCCGCCCACCAGTCCGCCGGCGACTGCTCGCTCCACAGCGGGTAGGGCTGGCTAGTCTCGTGCGGCGTGGTGTGGCTGGCGACAACGGCGCCTCGCTCGTCGATCAGAAGGGCTTTCGAGCCGGTGGTGCTGACGTCCAAACCTAAGAGGTAGCGCATGTTCGTCCTTCTCCCCTTGCGGCGCGAAGACGCGTAAACAGCACAGCAGGCCGGGCAGCGCCAGGCGGCCGGTTGACAGGGCGCGGAGATCGCCTAAGCTGGTAGATGGGCTGCCCGCGACCTGGATGGAGCCAGGGTGTGTCTGCCCGCGCAGCCTCTTAGTATAGCGCAACCCGCGGCGGGCGCTTAGTGCGCCTCTGCCGCCCAGCCGAAGGATGAGGAGCTATGAGCGCACACGATTGGCTAGACCGCGCCGCGCTGGCGCGCTACAGCGTCGAGCCGCGCCAGTTCATCGACTTCCGCGAGGCCACCCTGCCCGATGGGCAGCGCATCATCGACGCCTACAACGGCAGCGGCCTGACCTATACCGTTCTGCCCGACCGCGGGCTGGACGTCTGGTCCGCGCACTACAACGGCCGCCCGCTGACCTGGATCGCCCAGGGCGCGCCCTATCCGCCCGACTTCGCTCTGCCGTGGCTCCAGCAGTTCAACGGCGGGCTGGTCGTCACCTGCGGCCTGACGCATGCCGGCGTGCCGGAGACCGATCCGGATACCGGCGAGTTCCGCGATCTGCACGGGCAGTTCAGCCGCCTGCGCGCCACCGCAGTGTGCGTCGAGCGCGACGACCCCGAGGCGCTGGTGCTGGCCGGGGCCGTGACCGAGACGCGCCTGTTCGGCGTGCAGCTTCGCCTGGAGCGCCGCTACACGCTGCGGCTGGGCGAGCCGGCCATTCACATCGCGGATCGCATCACCAACGGGGGCGATCTGTCTGCCCCGCTGATGGTGCTCTACCATGTCAACGTCGGCTATCCGCTGGTGGCCGAAGGCGCTCGGTTCGACACGCCGCATCACGCCGTCTACCCACGCGACGCCGAGGCGCGCAGCGGATACGCGACCTGGCCGCAGTACGAGGGGCCGCTGCCGCGCTATGCCGAGCAGGTCTTCTTCCACCACCTCAAGCAGGCGGACGGGCAGACCTGCGCGTTGATCGGGCGTGATGATTTCGGCTTGCTGTGCGAGTGGGACCCGGCCCAGATGCCGTACCTGACCCAGTGGAAGAACACGCGCCAGGGGATCTACGTCAGCGGCGTCGAGCCGGGAAACTGCATCCCCGAAGGGCGCAACAGGGCGCGTGCCAGCGGCCGCCTGCAGTGGATCGAGCCGGGCGAAACCCGCGCCTTCGACCTGACCCTGCGCGTGCTGCCAGACGCCGACGCGGTCCAGGCCGCGCGCGAGCGCATCGCCGCCCTGCGCGAAACCGGACAGCCCATCCCCGGCGTGGACCTGGCCGATTTTATGGTCTAGAGCCGCCTGCTCGCGCTCTGGGTGGGACACACGCCGCTTATGGGCTATGCTTGTAAGCGGTGTTTTGTGCCGCAAACCTGACAAATGAGGGGTGCCATGCTCGATCTGAACCCGATGCTGCGAGACTCGATGCGTACCAAATGCTGCGCCCTGTACGGCGAGGCGCGCGGTCATGCGTGCTTCACCCGGCTGATGGCGCTGCTGGAGACGTTTCGGGCGGAGCATCCTGAGCTGCAGCGGCTGGTCGACCCGGCGGCCCGCCTGAGCCAGCGCGATGCGATTCTGATCACCTACGGCGGGTCGCTGCGGGCCGAGGGCGAGCCACCCCTGCAAACCCTGCACCGCTTCCTGCGCCGCTATCTCAGCGGGGCGATCTCGGCGGTGCACATCCTGCCGTTTTTTCCGTACTCGTCCGATGACGGGTTTTCCGTGATCGACTATACCGCGGTTGATCCGGCGCTGGGTACGTGGGACGACGTGCGCCGCCTGGGCCAGGACTTCGATCTGATGTTTGACCTGGTGATCAACCATGTCTCCGCCCAGAGCGAGTGGTTCCGGCGCTTCAAGACGGGCGACCCGGCCTATGAGGATTTCTTCATCCGCGTGGATCCGGCTACGGACCTCTCGGCGGTTGTGCGGCCTCGGACGCTCCCGCTGCTCACCCCGGTCGAGACGGTGCGAGGGGTGGAGTATGTCTGGACGACCTTCAGCGAGGACCAGATCGATCTCAATTTCGCCAACCCGGACGTGCTACTGCGCATCGTCGAGGTGCTGCTGTTTTACGTCCAGCAGGGCATGACGTACTTGCGGCTGGATGCCATCGCGTACCTGTGGAAGCGCATCGGCACGCCCTGCATCCACCTGGAACAAACGCACACGGTCGTGCGCCTGTTCCGCGATATTTTCGACGCGGTGGCGCCGCACGTGATCATGATCACCGAGACGAACGTCCCGCACGAAGAGAACATCTCATATTTCGGCAGCGGGTGGGACGAGGCGCAGATGGTCTACCAGTTTCCGCTGCCGCCGCTGACGCTGCACGCCTTCGTGACGGGCGACGCGACGGTGCTCAGCCGATGGGCCGCCGGGCTGACGCCGCCCTCGCCGGCGACAACGTTCTTCAACTTCACGGCGTCGCACGACGGGATCGGGGTGCGCCCGCTGGAAGGGATACTCCCCACGACGGAGATCGACCGCCTGGTGGAGCGCGCGCAGCGGCACGGGGGCGCGGTGTCGTACCGGACCAACAGCGACGGTTCGCAAAGCCCCTACGAGCTGAATATCAACTACTTCGACGCGCTGTCGGACCCGCGCGGCGGCGAGCCGATCGAGCGGCAGGTGGCGCGCTTCCTCGCCTCGCAGGCGATCCAGCTCGCGTTGGCGGGCGTGCCGGGCATCTATATCCACAGCGTGCTTGGCTCGCGCAACTGGAACGAGGGCGTCGCCCAGACAGGACGGCTGCGCACCATCAACCGCGAGGCGCTGCAAGCCGCCGCTGTCGAGCGCGAACTGGCCGATCCCACGTCGCGCCGCGCACAGGTTTTCACCGGCTACCGCCGCTTGCTTGAGGTCCGCACGAACGAGTCGGCCTTTCACCCGAACGGCACGCAGCAGGTGCTCGACCTGCATCCTGCGCTGTTCGGCCTGCTGCGCACCGCGCCGGACGGGCGCGAGCAGATCGCGGCGCTGCACAACGTCAGCGCGCAGGACATCACCGTGTCGCTGCGTGGCGCAGTCGAAGGCGCGGCGGGCGGCTGGCGCGACCTGCTCAGCGGCGAGACACCGGGGCCGGACGCACCCGTGACGCTGGCGCCATACCAGGTGCGCTGGCTGAAGGCGCAGCCCTGAGCCACCACCTGCCGGGTTCGTCTGCACGCCGGACAACCCG
This sequence comes from Anaerolinea sp., assembly GCA_020725705.1. Lineage (GTDB taxonomy): Bacteria > Chloroflexota > Anaerolineae > Aggregatilineales > Aggregatilineaceae > DYGX01. The sequence continues at coordinate 1,109 of DYEN01000368.1, read as the reverse complement.
AATCGATACAACATCCAGGCTTCGTCAAGGTAAATTTCATGGACGCTGATTGACATCCAAAACGTTTTGGATTATTGTAAAACTAGGTTCAAAACGATTTGGATCGTGGCGGCCCATGAAAAGAGCGACTTTAAAAACCATTTCGGACGAGTCAGGTTTTTCGATTACGACGGTCTCCCGCGCTCTGGCAGGCTACGATGATGTGAATGAGCAAACGCGGCAGCGCATCATCGAGATCGCGCAGCGCCTCGGCTACCAGCCTAACCTGACCGCGCGCCATCTGCGCAGCAAACACACCAATACCATCGGAATGGTGATCCCCCTAACGGCGCACTATTCCGATCTTTTTTTCATGGAATTGCTCTCCGGCGTGGGGCAGCAGGCCGCGCAGTATGGCTACGACCTGCTGCTGTCGGCGCAGGTGCCGGGTGAGGAAGAACTAAGCGCCTACCGGCGGATGGTCGATGGCAGCCGGGTGGACGGCATGGTTCTGGCGCGGGTGCGCCGCCACGACGCGCGGATTGATTACCTCAAGGGCACGGCGCAGCCCTACGTGGTCTTCGGCCACTCCGGTGACGACGACTACCCGTATATCGACGTGGACGGCGAAAAGGGCATCCGCCAGATGGTGCACCACTTCGCGGACTACGGCCACCGCCGCATCGCGCTGATCGCCCCGCCAGATGAGCTGGCGTTTGCCGCCCCGCGTGTGGCGGGCTACTGGGCCGCGCTTGAGGAACTGGGATTGCCGCGCGACCCGGCGCTGGTGGTCACAGGCGATCTCAGCATGGATAGCGGCGCGGTTGCCGCCGAGCGCCTGCTCTCGCTGCCCGATGCGCCGACGGCCATCATGGCGTGCAACGACCAGATGGCGCTGGGTGCGATGGCGGCGATCACGGCGCGCGGTCTGCGTGTGGGCCGGGATGTGGCCGTGTCCGGCTTCGACGATATCCCCGCGGCGGCCAGCGCCTCACCCCCTCTGACGACCATTCGCCAGCCGATCTACCAGATCGGCCAGCGTCTGGCGCAAACCCTCATTCGCCTTATTCACGGCGAGACTGTGGACAACCTGCATGTGTTGTTGGAGCCGGAGCTGGTGATCCGCGCTT
>DYEN01000367.1 GCA_020725705.1 Anaerolinea sp. | reverse complement strand
GTCGGCGGGCACCGCTTCGCCCCCAACGTGATCTGCTTCCCGCAGGGCGCGGTCTATGGCCGCGTGCCGCCGGAGCGGGCGCGCGCCCTGATGAACGACTGCCGCGACGGGCTGGTGACGGTGGACCTGTATCGGGGGCGAAGCAGCTATCCCCGCCCGGCCCAGGCGGCAGACTACTTCGTGCGCCGTGCCACCGGCATCCGCGCGCTGGACGCGCTCGGCCTGCGGGTGGCTGTCGCAGAATCAGACGGCGCGTGGACGGTGATGCTCGAAGAACGCGCGCGCAACGCGCTGCACGAAGTGCGTGTCACCGAAGAGATGGCTGCGTTCGCGGTGTATGGAAGCTGCGGGGACGAAGCCCCCAGGCGCGAGACGATCTTCCGCCTGCTGGCCCATCACACCCGCGCCGCGACCTGATTGCCCTCTTGATTATGATCTTGCGCTGTCGCCGGAGTTGTCGGGGGACGCGTCTTCCTCGTCCGGGTCCGCCAGCGCCGTGAAGCGCATGAACGCGCGCTCCTGCGGACTCATATCTGGCGGATAGACCGTATCGTCATACGCTTCCAGGATGCGATAGCCTTGCTTGATGTAGCTGCGCACCGTGTGCGGGCTGACGCCCATCTCATCGGCAGCCAGCTCAGCGGACATCCTCTCGACCACGCACAGTTGCAGCGCCTGGCGGATGCGGGCGGTCAGCTCCGGATACTGGCGGCGCTCCGGAACGGTCGCCGAGCGAAACAGGCGCGATTCAAACTCGTCGTGCAGCGCCTCTTTGACGCTGGCCGTGACGACAAAGTCGTGATCCTGCGCCCAGACGATAGCCCAGGCGATATGAATGCGCACTTCGTCGCGCAGCAGATAGCCGTCGGCATTGGCGCGGGCAACCGCGCGCACGGTATCCAGATTGAGCTTGCGGTCCAGCACCAGCGTCATCACGTTCGGGATGGTGTCTTCGAGCCGCTTGACCAGCTCCGCCAGGTTTTCGGGCGAGTCCGCGGCGTCGGCATCCAGCAGGACGACATCCGGCCATTCGATCTCCGGCGTGCGCTCGACATAGTCGAGCACCGATTGCAATGTGTCGGCCAGATGCACCACGCGTGTCCGCCGGTCCCACGCCAGATAGCTGTTGATCGCCTGCCGGGCGTAATAATCCGTGTCGAGGATCAGCACCTTGAGACTGCGAGCGGCCATGTGCCCATACCCCCCTCTGCACCGGATACCCCCTAATTGTAATGAGTTTTTATCGTTTTTTCATGGGTCGTTATTTGGTGTTTAATTGTCTGCCGGTAAAATAGTTTCAGGATTCCTGAAGGAAGTAAAGAAATAAAGGTAAGGCATGATCGATATGCCCCCTGGCGAGGAGCGGGTCGTCGTCTGCCTGGAAGATGACCCCGATTTGGCCCGCCTGATTCAGGTCACCGTGCGCCCGTGGACCGACGCGTTTCACGTGGCGTACGACGGTTTCCACGGGCTGGAGCTGATCCGCCGCAAGCGGCCCGCGCTGATTCTGCTCGATCTCAACCTGCCGGGCATGAACGGCCTGGAAGTGTACGCCGCCCTGCAGGCCGATCCGGCCCTGCGCCACACGCCGGTGATCGTGCTCTCCGCCAACCACCACGAGCCGCCATCGCAGCACGCGCCGGACGCGCTGGAGAACGTGGCGGCCTACATCACCAAGCCGTTCTCGCTCACCGAGCTGCGCGACAGCGTCCGCCCTTACCTGTCCCCATGATTGATTGGACTGCGCGCGCTCAGCGGCCCGATTTCGAAGACCATTGGCTTGTAGCCGGTCTCGGCCAGCCGGCGCTGAAAGTCCTCATCGGACGCGAAGGGACCGCCGATCACGGGGCGCGCGTCGATCCAGATCGTGAGCGGCTGGCGCAGCGGATAGGGATCGATGGCGATACCGCGCGGCCCATTGGCGGCCACCTGTATCACGACGCGTTCCTGTCCGTGTAGCGGCACGTCGTCCAGTGTTTGCTCGAAGACCGGCCCCATGCACACCAGCAGCGACAGATAATCCCACACCTGTAGCAGGCGCAGATTCAGCGCCAGCGCTTCCGGCACCACCGCCAGCCCATAGCGTGGGTGCGTGCTGAGCGCCTCGATCAGGCGGTTCTCCCACGCGTGGCGTTCTTCCAGGAAGTGCCGGATGCGGGCCTTGGCCGATGGAGGATCGTCCACATAGCGCAGCCGCTGCTCATAGAGCGCCGAGCAGTGCAGGCTGGTCAGCAGGCCGGCGTATCGGTTCTGGGCGAAGACGATCTGGATGCTGTCGCGCCAGATATCGAAGTGGTCGTCAAGCCGCATCTCGGTGAAAGTGGCCGGCTGCCCGTAGTGGTTGAGCACAGGCCGCTGCTCGGCGCGGATCCAGCCGCTGTCGTGCG